>DOTU01000370.1 GCA_003520965.1 Candidatus Zixiibacteriota bacterium | reverse complement strand
ACACTAACTAGTAGTATTTCTTTTATTTTTTTTTTTAATGATACGGCGACCACCGAGATCTACACTCTTTCCCTACACGACGCTCTTCCCCAGGAGTACTCTTGCAAAATGCATTCAGATTGCTTCGTCGCTTCGCTCCTCGCAATGACAGGATCACCGCACTATCGTCGTGCCAGCTTTGCCGCGGACAGCGTCATACCCATTTTCAATCGAGGTGATAATCACCTGCCTGCCGCCGCTTTCAAGGAAGCTGATCGCCGCCTCGATTTTAGGGCCCATTGAACCGGGAGGAAACTGGCCATTGCGATAATGCTCGGCGATCTCCTTAAGAGATACCTTGTTCAGCCATTTCTGTTGCGGAGTACCATAGTTGATCGCCACCTGGTCGATATCGGTTAGGATAATCAACAGCTCCGCCTCGATCTCCCTGGCCATAACCGCGGCGGCGCGATCTTTATCGATAACAGCATCGACACCCACCAGCTTCCCCTTTTTACGGAGCACCGGTATGCCACCTCCGCCGGCGGCAATCACAATTGTCCCTTCATCAACAAGACATTTAATGGTATCACCTTCAATAATCTCAATCGGTTTGGGTGATGGTACAACCCGACGCCACCGTCGATCCCCCGGGAATTGCACAATCTTCTGCCAGCCCATTTCCCTGGCCAGTTTCAGCGCTGTCTGTTTAGAATAGAACTGCCCGATGAATTTGGTTGGGTTTTGAAAATCGGGATCATTTTCGTCAACCACAACCTGGGTAACCAACGCCACCACCTGGCGTTTGATTTTCTCCTCCGAGAGACGGCTTTGAAGACACTGCTCAATCATATAACCCATACCGCCCTGAAGATCGGCTACGCAAACATAAAGTGGAAGCGTAGGAGCCTTACCTCGCGCAAGTTCAACTCGCATCAGAGCATTCCCCACCTGCGGACCATTTCCATGAGTGATAGCCAATTGATACCCGTGCTTGATAAGCGCAATGATTGAGCCAAGGCTGGCCACAGTATTGTCGAACTGGTTGGCAATAGTATCGGTTTTATCGCGCATCGATATGGCATTACCGCCCAATGCCACGACTGCCCTTTTCTTGTTTGTTTTCGTCATCACGATTCCGCTTAAGAGCTATTTCTTTACCTTTCGAGTTTTCTTTTTCGGAGTCGGCTTTTCCTCATCCTTGGACGCAAAGAATTCAGCCAAAACATCGGAAAGATTGGGAATACCGATCTCCTGGAGATCGTATTCGACTCGAACGGTGGGCTTGTTTATTTTAATGATACGAGTCAGATCGATTGGCGTGGCAATGATGACAGTATCGCATTCTGTGCGGTTGATGGTGGTTTCGAGGTCTTTCACCTGCTTATCACCGTATCCCATAGCCGGTAGAAGAGTCCCAATAGCTGGATACTTCTCAAAAGTAGCTGTAATCGAGGCGACAGTATAGGGTCTGGGGTCAACCAGTTCCTTAGCGCTATATTTCTGCGCGGCGACTACGCCAGCGCCATAGGCCATCTCACCATGTGTGAGAGTCGGGCCATCCTCAACCACCAACACGCGCTTATCCTTAATAAGCTCAGGCTTATCGGCACTGATCGGAGACGCGGCATCGATTACGATTGCCTTAGGATTGAGTTTTCGAATTGAATTGCGAACCTCTTCTATCCCCTCGATAGGCGCGGTATCGATCTTGTTCATGATGATGACATCGGCCAAAAGCATATTGGTCTCGCCCGGGTAATACGATCTCTCATGACCGGGCCGATGGGGATCGGCTACGGTGATATAGAGATCGGGCATGTAAAATGACAGGTCATTATTGCCGCCATCCCAAACTATAACATCAGCCTCTTTTTCAGCATTACGCAGGATGACTTCATAATCTACTCCGGCGTAAATTACCTGGCCGCGCACTATATGAGGTTCGTACTCTTCGCGTTCCTCTATCGTGCATTTGTATTTATCGAGATCCTTTATTGAGCCAAAGCGTTCACAAATCTGCTTGGTGAGATCGCCATAAGGCATCGGATGACGAATCACGACCGCCTTGAGGCCCATGCCTTTCAATATCTCGCAGACCTTGCGTGTAGTTTGAGATTTACCGCTGCCTGTCCTGACGGCGCAGACCGCGATTACCGGTTTAGAAGATTTAATCATGGTCGGGAATCCGCCGACCAACTTGAAATGCGCTCCACAGGCGTTTACCAATGAAGCCTTTGACATCACATAGTTATAATTAACGTCAGAGTACGAAAAGACAACTTCATCAATCTTTTTCCCGGCAATAAGCGCCGCCAGCTCGCTTTCGGGATAGATCGGAATTCCGCGAGGATAGAGTTTACCGGCCAGCTTGGCTGGGTATTTTCTGCCTGCGATATCCGGAATCTGGGTGGCCGTAAAGCAGACCACCTCGTATTCCCTTTTATTGCGGAAGATGAGATTGAAATTGTGGAAATCCCGTCCTGCCGCTCCCATTATCAGTATCCGTTTTCTTGCCATAAATACCTCGTTTTGCCATATCTTGATAATTGCTAATTACAAAGATACGGTTAATACTTACCAAAATAGTTTCAAATGCAAATACTGCCTAAAATCGCCAGGTAAGTTAGGGATCAATGGTCGAATAGCTTCTTTGACCAATATCTCATAGACTGTCAATATGGCAAGATAAAGGCCTAAAGTCAATAGTTTGACAGATTTAAACCACATTCATATAAACGGATAGTCTCGGTTACGGGATAAAGCATGCGTTATGCGCGAGTGGGGCAGCGGCAAAGGTGATAATCCGAATTGATCATGCGGCTGATAATTCCTTTGAATGCTCAGTATAAGTCATTAACTATTATAATATTAACGGGATTCCTGGTTGGCTGAGTCGAGATAGTTATGCCCTCAAAAGAGGCCATATAACAAACAGATTGACTAAGCTTAAATATCTGTTATAATATAATAGAATTCAAATATCCTCTTTTAAAGCAACTTAGCAAGGAGCTATGATGAACGGAATTTTAAAGAAAGCTGCGGGGCTTGCTCTGGCGCTATTGGTATTGACTGCCTCGGGAGCCCTTGCGCAGTGGCCAACCAATCCAGCGTCAAATTTAGCGTTGAGCGTGACTTCTGGTGAATCATCAGTCCCGCATATCGCCTCAACATCCGATGGCGGATGCTACGTAAGTTGGTGGGATAATACCCCCGGCCATTATTGCATGTACATGCAAAGACTAAATGCCGCAGGTGAGATTATGTGGGCGCCTAATGGTATGCTTATCAGCAACCATGCTCAAGACACCTGGCTGACAGATTATACCCTTACCGTTGATCAAACCGATTGCGCGATCCTCGCCATCAATGACCTCCGCAGCGGCAGCGACTGGGATGTATACGCCTACCGAATCAACGAGGCGGGCGAGTTCCTTTGGGGAGCGGATGGCCTAACAATTTCAAACGATACCTATTCGGACGCTTACCCACAAGCCAAGATTACCAGCGCAGGAAATATTGTATTTGCCTGGAATGATATTACTGCGGCAGGCGTTATTAGAATGAGAAAAGTCGATATTAATGGTAATGACCTCTGGACCCCCGCAACAAAAGTTATCACAAGCACATATGGAGTTGTTTACCCCCGCTTAGCAGAGACCAACGATGATGGCATAATCATGCAGCTATTAGTTCATCAAGGCTCGGAGTACTACAATCCTTACTATATCTACGCTCATAAGTATGACGCATCAGGAAATGATCTCTGGGGTTCTACCGGGGTGATAATTAATAATGCAGCGTCAGTTGAGATTTATAGGTATCCTGATATCGTTTCAGATATGGCGGGGGGCGGCCTTCCCCATTTGGTTGGTGTGCGAGGGGAGGGTTAATATGTTTTTCGTGTCGCAATCCTCTCTCCGCGGGCG
>DOTU01000269.1 GCA_003520965.1 Candidatus Zixiibacteriota bacterium | reverse complement strand
TTAGTTAGAATACCCTATAATAGGGCAATTTGTTTCTGTAAAAAAGGGGATTTATGCATAAGCCCGGTTAAAAACTGCAGATGGGGGTGATTGCCGGCTCAGGGAAGAGGATGTTTATGTTGGCGCACGAGGACGTGCGCCAACCACTCGATTTACATAAATGAGGTGGTAATGAGTGTCGGCGGTATAGCCGTGATCCGCATTTTATTGGAAAGGCTTTATTTTGAGTATACAAAAGGTTATATTGATGAAGTTGAAACTTATGCAAGGACGAATTGAATCATAATGAGAGCTCCTCAATGATAGGGCGGGTTGTTGGCGTTCTTGGGCCGCGGATCGAAATCGAGGCTGAGGAGCAGGTCATCAGCGCCGTGGTTAGCGGAAGGGCTAAGTATGATAGCCGAGGGGTTTCGCTGATCGCGGTGGGCGATTACGTAGAATATGCTTGCAAGCTCAATAATCTTACTAAAATAGAAAGAGTCCTGGAACGAAAGAGCTGTATCTCCCGTCCGGCGATAGAAAAAGAAGGTCTGATACAGGTTATTGTCTCAAATATTGATCGGTTAGTGGCGGTTATCTCGCTAGCCAATCCGGAATTTAGGCCAGGCTTGGTAGACCGTTATCTGATAGTAGCGTTTAAAGAAAAGATTCCGCCGGTAATAGTAGTTAATAAAGCCGACCTGGCGGATCCGAGTGAGATCAGCATTTACATTGAAGCCTGGAAAAAGCTCGGTTGCGAAGTTCTATTCACCAGCGCTGTTACTGGCCAGGGGATTGGCGAACTCTCGAAGATCATGGCGAAAGGGACATCGGTGATTACCGGGCATTCGGGAGTGGGGAAATCGTCGATTATTAATCACATCAATCCCAAGTTGAAGATCAAGACTGCTAAACTATCGTTGTATTCTCGGAAAGGTGTCCATACCACCAGCCGGGTAACATTATTCAAGCTTTTTCCGGAAGGTTGGGTGGCCGATACGCCGGGTCTGAAAGACCTGGGCTTGGCGGGAGTAGATAAAAAAACGCTGCATCGTTATTTCCCCGATTTCAGCGATTTGGAAGCTTACTGCCAGTTTGACAACTGTGTTCATGTCAATGAACCGGATTGCGCAATCAAGAAAGCGGTTATTGCAAAGAAGATCGCGGAATTTCGATATCAAAGCTATTTAAGGATTTATGAATCGTTGTGAAAATAGGTTTCAAGACGCGAAATCTATAATCATTGATAATGGGGGGTTATAGATGTTTAAAGATCGTCATTAAAATAAGCGACGCTTTATGCTGGGGGATTGCTTCCTCCCGCTAAGAGCGGGACTCGCAATGACATGGTCTTTATTGTCTAATTTCCAGCTTGGTCAGGGACCTCGTTCGGAACAAGACCTACCTTGAATTTAAAATTCTGGAATTATTAAATAACCAAATATGTTATAGATGCGCCCGGCAATACCAGCAGGGCTTTAAATGGTTTGTTTGGGGCTATTTATTAATAAAAAAGTAATAATGGTAATGCCTTGCCAGTTAACGAAATAGCCAAAAGATGTTGAAGCGCTTAAAATGGTTATTTAAAATATTGCATATCAAGGAGTTATCATTTTGAATAATAATGGACATGCTTTGCAGAAAGGACTTGACAGGAAATTCATAATTCCTTAACTTCGATGAAGTTAAACAACTTTTTTAAGTTGTGGGAGATAGCAATTAGTACTAAACCATTAAACTTAATTGAGAGGGGGTTGGGAATGTAATGACAGGCATCCGTGTACGGGATGATGAATCGTTTGAGAAGGCTTTGCGGCGTTTCACGAAATCCTGCGAAAAGGCTGGCATTTTATCCGACATAAAAAAGCACCAGCATTTTGAGAAGCCGTCTGATAGGCGTAAGCGCAAGCAGAACGCCGCCAGACAAAAATCGCGTCGCTCCAGGCCGAGATAATGAAGATATCAGAGAGACTCGATACAGATTTGAAAGTTGCAATGAGGGCCAGGGATGAGCTTCGCCTTCGTGTTTTACGTATGCTTAAATCGGACTTGCGATATCGTCAGATTGAGCTTGGGCATGAGCTGTCCGACGATGAGGTTATCGCTATTGTGAGCACGTCCGCCAAAAAGCGGAGAGAGGCGATAGTCGAATATGATCGTGGCGGCCGTCAGGATTTGAGCGACGGTGAGCGGGCCGAACTTGCAGTAATAAGCGAATATTTGCCGGAGCAGCTTTCGCCAGAAGAGCTAAATAAGCTAATAGATAAAGCCATTGCCGAAACCGGCGCGACCACTATTAAGGATATTGGGAATATTATGAAGGTCCTGATGCCTGAGATCAAGGGGCGCGCCGATGGCAAGGCGGTGAATGTTTCAGTAAGGGCCAGGCTTGAAGGCAATTAACTGGAGGGGACATGAACTGGATAGACTTTTTAATCCTGTTCGTATTGATTTTGGCATTCCTGAACGGGTTCAGGCGGGGGGTATTTAAAGAATTATCGACTTTTTTGGGCCTTGTGCTCAGCGTAATATTCGCTGTGCTCAATGCCGACTGGCTGGCAGGGCAATTGCAGGGGAAAATCAACCTATCGCCAACCGTACT
>DOTU01000086.1 GCA_003520965.1 Candidatus Zixiibacteriota bacterium | reverse complement strand
GATGCGGCCTTAAATACCTTAGCAGCCGCCAGTATAATTTCATGCTGAGACCTTTCCGGTTTTCACGATATTCGCGGCAAGCTTTGCAATCTCGCCTGGCTCAACCCCATTTTGCCCATCTATTGCCATCGAGCCGGGCGCAAGCGGTTTAAACTTTTCAAGCTCAGAGTCGAGAAAGATGGCCACAGTTGGAACTCGCAGGCACCAGGCCAGATGCATTGGCCCGGTATCGGATGAGATAAATGCCCGGTAACCGTTTATGATCTTCATTAAAGCTGGAAGCTGTAATAATTGCAGCAGATGACATCCCTTCGGAAGATTATTTTCTAATCCACTCCTCAAGGCGTTTTCTTCCGGCCCCAAAATGAAATCAACCTCTATTCCCTGAGATGACAATTGTTTTCCAACCTCAATAAAACTCTTCAGCGGCCAACGCTTTGTCCCCCTACCACCGCAATTTAAACCGACTACCGCTTTCCTGTCACTGTTCGACGAGGGGAAACCATCGAAATATGGCTGTCCCTCAAGAGGCGTGCCCAAAATTCCCGAAAAAAGTCTTTGATACATTTGCGTGGCATGGATGATATCGGAATAACGTTCGATTTCAATATCAAAAATCTTCCGCTCCATTATCTTCCATCCGGCAGTTAATCTGGCGCCGGAAAGAAGAGCATACGCCGCACCTGTCGCCGAATGGGAATTAACATCCGAGCAATCGATTGCCAAGTCATATCTGCCAAGCCTTAGTTTTCGAATCAACGCCGCAAACATCCAGGGCTTAGAAATATACTCCTTCTTTAGCGCTGGAATTATGTCATTGATGTGTGAATTAGCCTTCATTACCTCCGCATACGGTGCCGGTAAGAGAAGGTCAATCTTTAAATTGGGATACTTCTCAGCAAGTCCGGAGATAGCTGAATTCATGAGGAAAACGTTCCCCAGCCGCTCAGCTTGCTTGACCAGTAGAACTCTGCCCGGTTTATCGAGCGAAAAATCGACGGATGATCCTCGATGCTTGGTTTTAAAGGCACTTAGGAAAACCGGAATTGCTGAAACTCTTGGAGGCATACTCTAATTTACCCTTTAGCGACTCTAAGTGTCAATAAAAAAGCCCCCTTTTCCAAGGGGGCTATGCCTGTTGTTTTCAGACCGATATTATCCAGCGTCGGGCGCCGAATCGATATCCTGTTTGGGTTCCTCAGGAATCGGTTCTTCTCCGATTGGTGCTGCAACCGCTTCCGGCGTCTCAACCATGTCTGCCACTGGAACAACTTTGGTTGGATGCTTGGCCAAATACTCCTCGACATCCTTCTGCTCCTTGCCGGCAAAATAGGCGTTAACCGAAAGCACAATACGCCTGTTGTGAGAATCAAACTCGATTACGCGAAGCGGCAACTCGTCCCCTTCGGCAAAAGCGTCAGCTGGCCGCGAGATATCGGGCTTGTTCAAGTGATATGTCGGTACAAAACCCTCGATATCGCCGGGGAGATTAACAATCACACCCCTGTCGAGCAGCCTGATAATTGTGCCCAGTGTCTCGGTATTCACCGCAAACTGAAGCTGCAAATCGGGCCACGGGTCCGACATGACCTGCTTGTGTCCAAGCGAGATTCGACGGTTCTCCTTGTCGATCCCCAAAATCACGACATCAACCACGTCACCGCGCTTCATAACTTCCGATGGATGCTGAATGCGACGGGTCCAGGACATATCCGAAATATGCACCAAGCCATCGATTCCATCCTCGATCTCAACGAACGCTCCAAAAGTAGTCAGGTTGCGCACCTTGCCAGTAACTTTGGTTCCGACCGGATATTTGAAGTCAAGCGTCAACCAGGGATCGGCCTCAAGCTGCTTTAAGCCCAGCGAGATCTTTTCGTTCTCTTTATCCACTGAGAGAACCACAGCCTCGATCTCCTGATGCGGGCTGAGGATTTTCGATGGATGCTTGATATGCTGTGTCCAGGACATCTCCGAGATATGGATAAGTCCTTCGATCCCCTTCTCTAACTCGACGAAAGCGCCGTAATCTGTGATGGAGACCACTTTGCCCTTTACGCGATGCCCCAGAGGATATCTCTCTTCGACATTCTCCCACGGATATGGCGTAAGTTGCTTGAGCCCCAACGATATCCTGTTGCTGTTTTTATCGAAATCGAGGATCTTAACCTTGATTTCTTGTCCAAGATGCACCAGTTCCGACGGGTGATTCACACGGCCCCAGGACATATCGGTGATATGCAACAGTCCATCCACACCGCCCAGATCGATAAATACGCCGAAATCAGTGATATTCTTAATAATTCCAAGCTTAACTTGACCAGGCTGAATTTCCTTAAGCAACGTATCCCGCATCTTCTCGCGCTCTTCCTCTAATACTACACGACGCGATACAACGATATTCCGGCGGCTCTTGTTGAGCTTGATGATCTTAAGATCCATCATCTGGCCGAGAAGGGCGTCAAAATCAGGAACCTGGCGTAAAGCTATCTGTGAGCCGGGTAAAAATGCCTCGACTCCGAATAGATCCACTACCATTCCGCCTTTGATCCGTCTGACAATCCTGCCCTGAACTGTCTCTCCTGAATCGTGGCAATCCTTTATATTATCCCAAACCCGCATGAAGTCGGCCTTTTGCTTGGAAAGAACAAGCTGCCCGTCGCTATCTTCGATAGCATCGAGATAAACCTGAATCTTATCGCCGACTTTGATATTGATTGGCTCGGTAAACTCCGCTATCGGAATGATCCCTTCCGATTTGAAGCCGACATCCACGATGATATCATCGCGTGTCACTCCCAGAACGGTACCATTGACAACCTCGCCCTCTTTGATATCCTGCAGCGTACCCTCATACATCGATAGCATCTGCTGGAATTCATCAGTTGAGTACTCCTGGGTTTCAATGTCCTCAGAGCTTATTAACGGCTCTTGATCGACTCGCCTGGTCTTTTCCCTTGCGGCTTTGGTGCGTGTTTTCCTTAAAGTGGTTTCGACCTCGCTCGCGTTAGCGGCTCCGGCTTGCGCTTTCTTTGCAGTCGCCATTCTGCGCGATTCGGCCTTGGCTCTCGCGGTCTTACTCTTGGCACCACCTCCTGCCTTAGTCCTTCTGTTTGGATCTTTCATGCCCTCAGATTTTTTTTCTGGCATTACCTTAAGTCCTCCTAAAATTAACATTCCCCCTAAGGGGTCCCCTGCTCAACATCGTTGGCGGGAGAAATCAGACAATCAATATAGAAAACTAAAAATAATATGCAATCACTTTTTAATGGCTGGACTGGTCTTTTATGGTCGATTGAATCTCATCTTTTCCCTCCGATCTTAAGCCATCGATTCGCTTCATAAGCTCCTCGGTAATGGCCCGATAACCATCCTTATCATCGGTAAAGGACGTCACCCAGTCAACATCGAGCGGCTTGCCGAACCTGACTTTAAGCCTCCTTTTAGAAAAGATGAGGGTCGCAAACCCCCTGGAGTTTTCAATATATGCAGGCACAATTAGCGTTTGAGTTTGCCGCGCCAGAAGCCCCACGCCCGGTTTGCCTTTTTTAAGCTCGCCGGAACGGCTTCTGGTGCCCTCGGGGAATAAAATCAAACCCTGCCCCTGCCGCAGTACATCTTCCGCCGTTCGCAGTGCTCGCTGATCGAGGATGCTTCTATTAACCGGTATAGCATTTATTCTGCGAAGAAACTTGCCTATAAAAAAGTTTTTAAACAGTTCCTTTTTTGCCAAATAATGAAACTCGCGTTTGACACATGTCCCAATAAATGGCGGATCACCGGCACCGATATGATTGGCCGCGATAATCACCCCTCCGCTTTTAGGCACATTCTCTATGCCCTTAATCTCAAGCTTGCAGAGTAGACGCAAATAAACGCGTAAGATTAACCAGCAGCCTTTATATAATACTTTCATTGTTTAGCATAAGCCGTTTTTGGGCAAGCTGATATACTCTCTCGATTTGTTCGGCAATTGAGAGGCCCGACGTGTCCATTTCAACTGCTTCCGGGTCCTTTCGGAGTGGCGAGATGGCCCGCCCGCTGTCCAATAAATCCCGCGACGAAAGGGACGCCATTTGCTCCTCGATTGTACATGGCAAGCCCATTTCCTCGAGTTGGCGGCATCGTCTGGTCGCCCTGGTAATGATATCAGCAATTAGATATATCTTCAGATCTGCATCCGGAAATACAACGGTAGCAATGTCTCTTCCTTCAGCCACCACATTTCCTTTCTCGGCAAATTTTCTTTGCAGCGCCACCATTTTCTCCCTGACCTCTTTATACGATGAAACCAGGGAAACATTGGCATCGACCAGCGGAGTGCGAATTGCCGTTGTGACCTCTTGCCCGTTCGCAAAAACCTTATTTCCCAATTCTTGATCGGGGATAAGATCGATCTCCAGCGTCCTAGCCAAACGGCCAACCTCGTCGACATTCTGTAAATCTATTTTCCGATCCAATGCAACTAAGGTGACGCAGCGGTACATCGCCCCTGTATCGAGATAGGTAAAATGCAGCTTTTCGGCCAAAAGCCGGGCGGTTGTGCTTTTCCCTGAGCCGGCCGGGCCATCGATGGCAATCACCTTAAATTTTTCCATAACCCAACTATACCCTTCAGGGTCTTCGCTTCTTCACTGGTCAAAAGGCGGTATTTCCCCTCTTTTAAATCGTCAAGCTGCAAATTTCCGAATGTGAGGCGTTTTAATGCTATTACCTCATGCTTTACCGCCAGGCACATTAGCCTGACCTGACGCTTTTTCCCTTCGTGAATCGTAATCTCAAACCGGCTGAAATCTTTTCCCTGCATCGTAATTTTAACTTTCGCCGGCGCCGTTATTCCTCCTTCGATGGCAACGCCTTTTTCGAGCCTCCCGGCCTCTTCTTCCGTAAGATACCCCTCGCATTTTACGCTGTAGGTTTTATCGATCTTAAATCTTGGATGTGTTAAACGAAAAGCCAGTTCGCCGTCATTGGTGAGAAGCAATAGCCCGGAGGAATTTAAATCGAGTCGCCCCACCGGTTTAGCCACGTTGCGGTATTTGCCCACCAGATCCATAACCGTCTGCCGGCCGAATTCATCCTGACGGGTTACAAGATATGAAACCGGCTTGTGCAACATGATATATATATATTCATCTGAGATTTTTACCGGTTTGTTATCGACTGAAACAGCATCCTTGGTCTCATCAACCTGAGTGCCAAGACTGGTCACAAGTTCGCCGTTGACGAACACGTGCCCTTCTTCGATGAGCGTATCCGCCCTCCTGCGGGAGGCTATACCGGCTTTGGCGAGGAACTTATTCAGCCTCATCAGCGCTATTCGGTTCTTCTGGGGGCCTGACGAGAGTTATAGTTTTTGGTATCTCGGTTTCGGGAACAGCTACTTCCGGAAGTTCGCTGAGATCGGAGATGCCGAAAAATTCTAGAAATTCCTGGGTTGTCTTATAAAGCAACGGACGGCCCGGCGCATCCGATTTGCCCGCAACTGTTAGAAATCCGCGTTCAAGCAGGGTTCTAATCACTCCGTCGGATTCAATTCCGCGGATTTTCTCAATTTCGGATTTTACTATCGGCTGCCTGTAAGCTACGATAGCTAATACTTCGAGTGCGGCCCGGGAAAGCCTGGCTGGCCGAGGTATTTCGGCCAGACGACTGATATATTTATCGAATTCAGGCAACGTATAGAGCCGGAAACAATCGCCGAATCTTTCGATCCTGAAAGATCTCCCTGAGTCCAGATAGCTATAATTCAGCCTGTCAATAATTAACGGTACTTGACGCTTGTCACACCCCATCAAACGCGCCAGTTGAGCTTCGGTGAGCGGATTGGGCGAGGCAAACAATATCGCCTCCAACGCTGTGTCGTTTTTGTGCTCCATTACTTCTGAAACACGCGAATCTGTAGCTTCAATCTTTATGGATTCTTCAAGATTGCCGTCCAAAAATACTCCTATTTTAGTAAAGACATTTTACCGTCGAGCCTCTTCTGACCAAAATCGATCACGTAGAAAAGGACTCCGCTGGCGAGATCGGCGGGGGGCTGCCAGGTGATAGTGTTAAGCCCCTCATTCGAGATGCCACCGCGCTCTGAAATCGTCCGCCCGATGATATCATAAATTCGCATTGTATACGGCTTCGAACCCGGAGCGTCAAATGAAATCGACACCGCCCCATTAAAGGGATTTGGATAAGTACTATCGAGCGAGTAGTCGGTGATTGGTGATTTACCTTCATCCACAGCTGTATTCAAAGTATCTCTTAGATAGGCGCGATACAGGTATGTGGAATATTCCTCTTTGGGGTTGGTTTCATAAAGCCAGATCGGCATTAACACAACCTTATCTTCCCTGCCGAACATGCTCACGGATAATAGTAGGGATACCCCCGTATTGGCGTCATAAACACTGTACTGCACCGGTATGCCCGGTCTGATTACAGCCAAACCAACCGCTTGACGATCAGTCGTGGTATTATAATATTCAATAATGAGCGTGCTTTTGTCTTCATCATTACGGCCAAAGGAAATATATGATGATGACATATTTTCCAAAGTAATTGGAGCCTGGCTCCAATTCACCGGAAAGATTATATGCGTCCTTGCCTCAAAAACGGAAGCACCAAAATTGGCCCCTTCCCGATAGAAGCTATTACTGTCGCCGGCAAAATAATTCCAGATGACATGCTGGCAATATTCGTTATTGAGATCGGCGCCGATATCCTGAAAAGCATTCATTATGGCGTTTATGGAAAAATCATACCGAGCGAATTTCAGCCAGCAGGATACCAACAGATCGCTTCCAAAACGTTCATCTAAATATTCCGGAAATAGCCAGGCGCCATAAGTAAACTGCCCTGAAGTTTGATAGAGCGAATGGTGCGGATTGGATAAATATGTCGGAAGACTATAGTAAACATCATTGACGTCGGTGAAAACTCTCTCCTCCGCCCAGTTGGCGCAGGCCTCAAACCACCAGAATGTGAAATCGCTCGAATATACGCGGTAAGCAAACTCAATGGCATGAAAATACTCATGTGCAATCGAAACCTTCAGGAACGGATTTGGATCATCGCCATATCGGGTTGGGTAGCGCATATCATATCCAACTTCAATATACGACGTATATGCCGGCCGGCCGGGATATTGATACGATGGATCCTCCGGGGTTGTTAAGCCCAGGTTATCGGTAAGATAAACATCATAACGATAATCTCCGCCCTGCATGCCATCGAATGGCGGAGGGTCAAATCCAAGATTCAGCACCAGCGAATCATAAGCCGCTTCCAGATAATCGGCGGTGCGATTCACATAATCCGGAATGCCATCAGCGGGGTTAATATCCTCATTGGCGTGGTAAACCGCCCGGTTTCCTGTCATATCGTAATGAATAACAAACCTGTTATCGGGCGTAATCCAATTGTATTGCGAGGAAGGCCGGCCGATCCGCACTTTCAATCCGGATTGATCCGCCGCGCTTAAACCCGCCACCAAATCAGCTGTATTACAGGCCCGGACCGGTCCGACCGCGAAGATTAAGAACGTTGTAATAAAAACCAGTGCCTTCATGTGCTCTCCATGAAAACGGCCGCTTGAGGATCCATTTTAAACAGCCGGATAGGTGAATAACAAGTTGCCTGTTCGACTCGAATAACTCCGGATTTTATTAACTCCAAAATGGCCACGAAAGTGACAACCATAACAATTCTTCTGGGGTCATCTAAAAACAACTCCTCGAACTCCAGCGAGTTTTTGTTTTCGAGAAGCGAGAAAATATGCTCCTTGCGCATCTCAACCGTTATCTCCTGCGGTCGAATCTCATATAAGGCCTCGTGAGGTATACGACGCAACAAGTCGCCAAAGGCTATCATCAGGCTGGCAACATCAACTCTAATCAGTTCGGGTTCAACCTTCGGTAAATCTTGAATTGCGGAATCAAGCCGAGGATATCTCCGCATCTGGATTTGCGCCATCTCTTCGAGCATTCCTGATGCCTGCTTGATTTTCCTATATTCGAGAAGCGCGTTGACCAGTTCGCTACGCGGATCTTCGATCTCCTCGGATTCCGGTTGAGGCAGAAGCATTTGGGCTTTGATCCGAATAAGCATCGCCGCCATATATAAAAATTCCCCGGCAACTTCGAGATTTAACTCCCGGCAGGCTTCCACATATCCAAGATACTGCTTGGTGATTTGGGCAATCGGGATATCATATATATCTACTTCATCTTTTCTAATTAGATAAAGAAGCAAATCCAGAGGACCATCGAACGCCTCTAACTCAAATACAAGATCGGCTGCGCGATATGTCGCAATCTCAGACATCTGGCCTCTTCAAATGCATAGCCTCCCTGACTTGACTCATGGTAGAGCCGGCCTTTTGCCGGGCCCGCTCGGCGCCACCCTCAAGTATATTTATAACATACTTTTTATTATTTACAAGCTCTTTTCTTCGCTCCCGAAGGGGTCTTAAGGATTCGTTGAGATATCCCGCCAGTTTCATCTTGCAGTCGACACACCCGAGCGCCCCCGAAGTACACCCCGCTTGTATCTCATCCAAACCGGGATTATAGACCTTGTGTAGCGCAAAAACCGGGCAAATTTCCGGCCTACCGGGGTCTCCTCTTCTTATCTTCTGGGGGTCGGTAAGCATCTTTTTGATTTTTTTAATCGTATCCTCTTCCGAATCTGCCAAACGAATATCATTTCCGTACGATTTGCTCATCTTCCGCCCGTCGATTCCAGGAATCACCGGAAACTCCGCCATTAACCCTTCCGGCTCCGGGAATAGTGGACCATATAGAGCATTAAAACGACGCAACACTTCTCTCGTCAGTTCAATATGGGGCAACTGATCTTTCCCAACCGGAACGGCGTTAGCTTTATAAAGGAGAATATCAGCCGCCATCAGAAGTGGGTAACCCAAAAAACCATAACTATCTAGGCCCAGCGATTCAACCTTTTCTTTATATGATGGTACCCTCTCCAACCAGGGGGTCGGGACAATCATGGATAAAAGCAGATGCAACTCCGCATGTTCTTTGACATCAGATTGTACAAAAATTGCACACTTTGCAGGATCAAGCCCGGCGGCCAGATAATCAACCGCAGTCTGGAAAATCCTGTCCTGCATCGGGGCGGTATCGTTAAAATCTGAGGTTAACGCATGCCAGTCGACGACACAAAGGAACATCTGATATTTATCTTGCAGGGAAACCCAATTTTTCAGGGCGCCCTCATAATTACCCAGATGCAATTGGCCGGTCGGCTGCATACCGGAAAGAATAACGGGTTTAGAGTTCAACAATCCTCCGATCCCTTTCGACCGAATGTCATTGATTATTAAAAAAAACTTCTTAAAATTTACTGTAAAACTATCGCACCTTGAGACAACGAGGAAATTTGGTTGTAGCTGCTTCTTCCCTGTTGCCTTAGTCCATGAAAAGATATTGCCGCCAACGGTTATCGCTGACCCCGACAAACTGCTGGATAAAAGTAATATGATTTGGGCGGCGCGGTTTTCTGATTA
>DOTU01000009.1 GCA_003520965.1 Candidatus Zixiibacteriota bacterium | reverse complement strand
TTGCGCCAGCGGGTTTCAAACGATGCCACCAGTTCATCAAGCGTAAGCCTCTTCCCCGCTATCATTGCCTTTCCGGCTTCTTCGAGAACGCCATGTATCACCGAGCCAAGGTTTTGCTGTGGGCCCGACGGTGATGGCAGGCTGAGTACCTTGCGATAGTAAAATTTCAGGGGGCAATCTTTGAAAGCTGAAATATCGGTATAGGAAATATCTCCCACCTGGTAATGTCGGGGTGCTTCGTTTGGATGATAGATATCTCTTTGAATGTTCTCGCGAAGGGAAACCAATCCGGCTTCGAGGTTTTGCAAAAATTCCTCTCGCAAGCGGTTTAAATCGTCCTCGGATTTTGCGACGGCGCTGTGCTTTTTCCAAAACTCAAGGAGGCTTCCGGAAATGGCTTTATCAGAGGGCTGACTTCCGGATATAATGATTGATGCGGCTGGATCGAAAATGATCTGCCTGGGGCCAATGGCTTCAAGATCAGATTCAGCCAAGCCGACCGTTTCACATTCCCCCGAAAATGCAAATGGCGCAGATTTAATAAGCTCTGCTACAAATTGAGATATCTTAGTGTTTTTCTTTTCAACTCCATAGAGATAGAGAAGCTCCCTGGCGCGAGTCATCCCAACGTAGAATAGGCGGCGCTCCTCCTGCAAACGGTAATCTCCGGGAGGAAGCATCTCCTTATACAATTCGGGTGGAAATTCGATGAGCGAACTCTTTTTCTGGGCTGGAAAGCGACGGTTAGTCAGCCCGATCATGAATACCGCCGGATACTCCAGCCCCTTGGAGCCATGCACTGTTTGCAGCACCACCGGCGCGGTGACCTCGATCTCCTCGTCCCCCTCGCCTGAACCATCCTGCCAATCGAGATAGTCCAAAAAAGCGCCATGTGCGGCTCCCGAATTTTCGGATTGGAATTTCTCAGCATCTTTTAGGAGAGTCGATATCTCCTTCATCGCCTCATGATCGATCGTATCGCTGCCGGAAATAATATCTTTGAAGATACCGGTTTCGGAAATGATCCGCTCAAGAAGCTGAAGCGGCGAACACTCGCTGGCCAGAGATTTGAATCGCTCTAATAGTGCAACGGTCGCCTCGAGGCCCGCAGGGGTAGCTTCTCCGTGGTCG
Organism: Candidatus Zixiibacteriota bacterium; assembly: GCA_003520965.1. Lineage (GTDB taxonomy): Bacteria > Zixibacteria > MSB-5A5 > UBA10806 > UBA10806 > UBA10806. The sequence goes on along the minus strand of DOTU01000009.1, from coordinate 1,546 downwards.
GCTATAAATACAGTTAAAATCGCCAGGGGGTCTGTTCCCTGACGCGAGATATGGTAGTTTATATCGCGTTCAATCTCAGGCCTGAGATTGGGGATAAAATGTTTTATTATTGATGGCAGCAGGTCAACTCGGGAATTATCCGCGGTAAAGGTATAGAGCGATAATAAAAGCTTAGCCGGCCGTGTGGCCAATTCGGCACTGCTTTTATCGTAAAAGTAATCGATCCCCTTTCGCTCCAGGATTTTGGCCAGCGTATCTTTATGCCGTCGGGCGCGGACGAGAACCGAAATCGATTCCGGTTTCTGGTAGGTCTCGTCTTGCAGGAGCCGCTCGATTTCGGTGGCCACAGCCAGGGCTTCGCTATAATCGTCAGGGCATTTACGTACGATAACTTTAGCGGCCTCAGGCTGGTGCGCTGTCATCTTTTTATCAGGGTCGAAACGGGCCGCGGGATCGAGCTCTATTAGAGCCTGCGCCGTACGAACGATATTGGCCTGAGAGCGGTAGTTCTCTTCAAGCCGAAATATTTTCCAACCGGGAAAAAGTTTTTGGAATAATCTGAATGAGGCGAAACTGGCTCCGCGGAAACGGTAGATCGCCTGGTCATCGTCACCCACTACGGTTACGCCACACTCGTTGGAGGCTATCAAGCGCAGGATTTCAACCTGAGCGAAATTAGCATCCTGAAACTCGTCAACCAAAATATAGCGGCAGCGCTTGCGAATCGACGCCCCCACCACCTTCTCGCTTGAAAGCAGTTGGTGAGTCAAAACGATCATATCGCCGTAGTCGATTCCCTCGCCCTCATCCGATTTAATCCGTTCATACGATTGAAAGATTTTCCCGGCCTCAAGAACCTTGCCCCATTTGGCGCGATGGAGGATAGTATCGTCCTCGTCAAGATTGGCGGGGATCGCTGCAAGCTCGCGCTCGGCGTGGTCAATAATCTCCTCTGGGTTGACCAACTCATCTTTGGCTCGGCTGATGAAGGCCTTTAGGTCGAGATAGACTCTCATTGGCTGATTAGTATCGAGGAGGTCGGATTCGGTAAGCTCCCCGATGGCGCGCTTGAGGTACTGCCAGAGGCGGTGCTCGCTCGCTTTAATTATCTCATTGGGAAGCTTGAGATAATGGCCGAACTCATTGATGAGATCCATTCCAAAGGAGTGGAACGTTTTTATATGTGGAAGGTTGTCACCCAAGTCGGCGGCCATCCGATCCTCAAGCTCAGCCTGGGTTTTGTTGGAATAGGTTATGACATAGATCGAATCGGGGGCGTACCCTTTTTGCTCGATCAGGTACTGGGCCTTAGCAACGATAACGCGGGTCTTGCCGGAACCGGCTCCGGCTAAGATTATCTGTGGGCCGCTTAAATATTCGACCGCATCTTTTTGGGCTGATGAAAGCTGCATGGTGGATTGAAGATATGATAATTAGGGAGTATGGGTCAATAGAATTACGGATATAGAGATAATGATATGAACTTTATAATAAATAGCTATTCTTGGGTGATTTATCCATTCCTCATGGCATTTTAATTGAATAA
>DOTU01000166.1:2382-3098 GCA_003520965.1 Candidatus Zixiibacteriota bacterium | reverse complement strand
TTTGCCGCAGAAGCGTCATCGGAATCAAGGGAGCGGGATTGAAAACCGGGCGGCCGCCCTGTTGATACCGCTCCATGAGACGGATAAAAGGGTTCAGGGCGTATTCCTTTCGATGGCTTCCAAGAGAAGCTGTTGGAGACCGGAAAGCCCGACGGCCCTGGATTCCACAACGGCCAGGCCTGTGCGGTCGCTGATTTCGTCAATCCGGTTTTGAAAGCGGGACAGGTTGCCCAGCGAATCGATCAGGATGATTCCCGCCAGCGGACTGAACATTCGATGCGTTTCTTCCCGGGATTTGGAAAAAATTCTGCTGGTGAATTCTATGAAAGCCGGGGTCAGGAATAAAAATTTGTGGTCCGGGTCAATCTCCAGCAGCCTTCCCCGGCCGCCTAGAAGGCAATCGATGCAGTTCAAGGCGTCGACCTTGACGACCCCGTATCGCTTCACCAAGGCCTTCATCTCCTGGTGGAAGCCCAAACACACGTCGCCGTAGATCAGCACCGGTGAGGGCCTGCCCTTTTCTTGATGTTTCCGCAGGACCTGATCGAGAGCGCGTTCCAACCTTCTTTGATCACTGTGGAGTTCCCGGTTCAGAAAAAAGGCCTCGGCGTCTAATTCCCCCCGGGAGATCAGCGCCTCGATTTCCTCCTGCAGGATTCCGCAGGAGATGAGGAAGGGCTTGGTTTCACACATGATAACCTCGCAAAAAGTCAAAA
>DOTU01000166.1:0-2119 GCA_003520965.1 Candidatus Zixiibacteriota bacterium | reverse complement strand
AAAAAGCGACTTTCTGCTCGGCGGGTGATCCCGCCACTGGCGCATAGGCGTCAACTTAAGAATAAGGGTTGCAGCGTACCGACCCTTGGCCAACAAATGATGCGGAACGAGTCATACAACTCAACTACTTTTCTTGTAATTGCTTTATATACTTTCATTACCGATTTTGGAGGCGGCAACCGTATTCGTAGCAGTGAATAATGGTTTTGCAGACCGCTTCCTTAGCCACTTGGCTATGCCGCCTAATAAGAAAATTCTAAAAATACATTACCTACTAATAGGTAGATTGTCAAGAAAAGTGGTGATAGCGAAAGTATAATGCCTGGAGACATAATTTTCCCAGCGACTCACCGGTTGGTCGGCCAAGGAATCTAGGGCTGACAGCGCCGGCAACCAGGCGACCAGTATGAACGGCACTATTTATTTGGGCAAGGGGATGATTTTCATGCGAATCGAACTTCGGACACGCGGATTTTCAGTGTAGTCTCCATAAGGCGTCCACCGGCAGGGCCAGTAATCGGGGACCAAAAGGAATAGGCTCTTTGCCGGTATATAGGACGAATCCCCGGTGAAACTTATTCCCCACTCCTCCTGCAAAGAATTTTATTGATCTAAAATCCCGGGCCGCAACGGTGGCACTGGCTTTGACCTCGATGGCCACCAATCGGCCCTGGGCATCTTCCAGAATGATGTCTACTTCCTGGCCTGTCTGGATGCGGAAATGAAATAATTGAGGCCGTTCCTGACTCCAAGAAATCTGTTTCCGAAGTTCCATAACTACAAAATTTTCAAGCAGAGGCCCCAGATAGGGACTATCCGTTTACTTCTGGTCTGCTTTTAGTCCTAATAGATGTCCCAGCAATCCCGTGTCGGTCAGGAATATTAGGGTACTTTTCCCGATCTGACGAGTTCCCGTCAGCATAACCACCGGGGTATCCTTTAAGGCTTCCAGGAGAAAAGGAGTAATATTTCGCTGAATTATGATTATATCATAACCATCAACTGGTTGATTTTCAACCATTCTAAAAACTGTTTAGTCTTTCAGACTCCAAGGCCATTACCTCCGGTCTAATCCGGCAGAAGCACCTCAAGACCCTCCGCCACGGCAGCTTTATTCAGTTTTTCGTCAAAACAGGAAAAGTAAAGGACCAGATCAGCATCCCCCCTGATTATTTTTGCAGAAGATAGATGCACCGCATCAAAGCCCCTCAGACCGTATCTACTTGCTAAGCGGCCTGATTCTATTTCATCAAAATCTAAAACAACAAAATTCTGCCAGTCCTTAGCGAACCCGCCAATCAGCAACTCATAATCTTGTTTGGAAAAATCTCCCTCCCTGAATCGCCTGTCCAAGGCGGAGATAGTCTCGGGAAAAGCAACCCGACAAGTGGCCACCAGTTCCGCCTCTTCGACCCATTCTCTTACTTTGGTTGCATGGGTTTCTTCCACATAGAGCTTTACCAGGCTGCCGGTATCAAGATAGATTATCAACGGCGATCCTCAACAACAGTTTTTGAAAGGTCCTTCCCCCTAATCCTGATGCCGGACATCCCTTCTGGTTTCCCCCCCGACCATTTTGCCCTGCCTTCCGCCATCAGGGATTTGACCACTCTTCTTTCCTTAGAAAGGGGTATCATCAGCGCTACATCCCTTCCATGATCGGTGATAATAATTTCCTGGCCTGCCCTGGCTTGTCCGACATAGCTGCTTAACTTGGATTTAAGTTCCTTAATCCCAACTGAGACCATAAACACCTCCGGTTATAATTGTAACTACAATTTATCATATAAGTATCTACTTTGGCAATATATAAATAATGGAGATTATCGTAGTCGCCATCAATCAAAAGAGAGGGGTGGGAAAAACGAGCGTCTCATCAAGCGGGTCGGTGGGATAGCACTTGACAGCCGAGACCCACTTGAAGGCTTGGTCAATTGGCCAAAAAAAAGGCCTAACCACAATTGGCTAAGCCCTTTAATTTTATTAAACAAACGTGGTGCCGAGGCGCAGAATCGAACTGCGGACACGCGGATTTTCAGTCCGCTGCTCTACCGACTGAGCTACCTCGGCACGGGTTTCACTTTAGCGATTCACGGCATTTTGTCAAGAAAAATATCGG
>DOTU01000190.1 GCA_003520965.1 Candidatus Zixiibacteriota bacterium | reverse complement strand
GGAAGCTCAGTCCCCGGCTACAAATCTACAAATCACATATTTTATAAATGTCTATTTGATTGGCTTCACCGCCTTTACCTTCACGCTGGCGACGGCGTTTTCGACAGCTTTGGCGATCTCCTGAATCGGCTTGTGCATCTGCTTGATAATGGCGTTGGCGGTAGGATCGTCAGCCATATACTCCAGCGGGAACGATTTCTCCTCGGCTACCTGCACGTCGGAGAAACCAACCTCGCGCACGAGCCCAAGATATTTATCTTTCATGACTGCGCCGGAGAGGCAGCCGACATAAGCCTCGAGCGAGTTGGTGATATAATCGGGAAGCTCACCTAATAGCACGATATCGGATACCATCAGCCGTCCGCCCGGTTTCAGAACACGGAACGCCTCGGCGAAAACTTGCTTCTTATCTGGCACCAGGTTTATCACGCAGTTGGAGATGATAATATCAACCGACGAATCGGCCACCGGCAGATGCTCAATCTCGCCCAGGCGAAACTCAACATTGGTATACTTTCCCTTCTCGGCGTTGCCGCGTGCCTTTTCGATCATCTCCGGTGTCATATCGACACCGATAACCTTGCCGGTCGGGCCAACTTTGTTGGCTGCAAGGAATGAATCGAATCCCGCGCCGGAGCCAAGATCAACAACCGTTTCTCCAGCCTTGAGCGATGCCAGCGCAATCGGATTGCCGCATCCCAAACCGAGATTGGACTCATCGGGAACGGAGGAGAGTTCCTGGTCGCTGTAGCCAATTCCCTTACTGATCAGGTCAGCGGACTTAACGCCACCACAGCCGCATGAGCTTTTTGTTGGGCCGCAACAACCGGAACCGCTCTTTTTAGCGATCTGCGCATAACCCTCGCGCACGGCTTTTTTAATCTTTGAGTCATCCATAATATCTCCCTTTGATATAATTACGATCTTTGAAAATCTATTTGGTAATTTCCTTCATCATTGGCCCCAATAGCCCCTTGACCATATCGGCGAACTCGCCGGCCTTGATCAGAGAGATGCAGCAAACCTTGCCATTCTGCTCCCAGCTAACGATAGCAAGCTTGTCGCCGGAATTGATTCCCGCTTTTTCGCGTACCTCTTTGGGCAACACCATCTGGCCGCGCTCGTCGACACTCACCATCGCCTCCACCAGGCAGCAGGCCGAGGCCGCTCCGGTACCAGGGGCGCAGCAGCTTTTATCTTTGATCTTCCTGGGCATCGTATTTCCTTTCATTCCAACTATTCATTCTGTTCTGAATACGCTGAATAATCAGAAAATGTTGCATTTTTGTCAAGGGAAATATTTTAGGGCCCGTGCAAAGATTTTTTCCAGGGATGATAAGCTATTGTCGTAATGGGGATTATATGACTTCAGAAGTCCTTGTGAGAATCTGCAGGTATGTGAAAGGGGGCGTTGGTTGGGGTTCTACCTAAAATACCGAGGACTCTGGCGAGACCTCGGTTACAAGGAGTTGGGCGGACACTTTGGTCCGCCCCTACGATAAACAGGAGAATGCGTAGGGGGAAATAATGTGTTTACCCCAATCCGGTTTGTCGGGTTTCTCGCGGACTCGGAACCCGACCTATTTTAATAGCAAGCACCGTTTGCTTTGAACGTGATCTCCGGCCTGAAGACGATAGTAATATAGACCCGACGAGAAATCCTCGGCATCCCAGATAACCGAGTGCGGACCGGCGTCTTGATATTGCGATACAAGAGAGCCAACCTTGCGGCCAAGAAGATCGAAGATTTCAATTGATATAAATGAACCTCTCGCTAGATTGTAACTGATAGTCGTTTGGGCGTTGAAGGGATTGGGATAGTTAGCATAAAGAACGAAATTGTGAGGGACTTTAGGCTCATCGCTTGTTTCCGAGAGAACCATATTAACCGCTGAGGCGCAATTGATCCTTCCGGCTCCAAGCAGACCGTTATTATTGGGAATGGTGTCGGCGGACAGCTCAATGACGTTCTCAATTTGATCGTTAGTATAATCCGGATGCCGGGCACAAACCAACCCAGCCAGGCCCGATACCATAGCCGCAGAGAAGGAGGTGCCGGAATAGTTAATAAAACCGGACGGTCCGAAAGTAGTCCATATATCTACGCCGGGAGCGCAGATATCAATCCAATGTCCGTAGCTGGAGAATGACGCCCGGTGATCCTGGTTATCGGTCCCGGCGACAGCCATTACATGATTATATGCGGCGGGGTACATTCTGGAGGTGTCGCTGAGCGCCCCGGCGGAGGCGACAACCAATGCTCCCCCTGCCCAGATAGCATCAAAAAAATTTTGATTTGCTTGGCTGAAATTCACGTCGCCCCAGGAGATGTTTATTATCTGCGCTCCATTGTCGGCTGCGTAAGCGATCCCCTGGTAACCGTGGTATACATAACCGTCTTCGTTAGTCACTCTAAGGCACATTATCCGAGCGCCCCAGCCGATGGCGGCACCCAGAGTATCGTTATCGGTCCGCTCTGAGGCGCAACCGGCCACGCCAGTGCCGTGAATCGGGGACGGCTCAACAGGATTATTATCATTTCCATAAAGGTCCCAACCGATGATATCATCGATATAACCATTAGAATCATCATCAACCTGGTTCAGGTCGCTCTGATCGTAAATTCCGTTGTGATTTATGTCCTCGCCAGGGTTAACCCAGATATTGGAAATCAGATCGGGATGATTCCAATCCACCCCGCTGTCGACAATTCCGATAACCGCGTGCCGAGTGGTATCTCCTCGGATAACATCCCAGGCCTCATAAGCGTGGGTATGGGCCAGATACCACTGGTCGACCGCCCTGGGGTCGTTGGGTACATAATTAAGTTCCTGGATATTGTACGGCTCAGCCAGTTCGATATTGGGATCGGCGACGAATGTATTTAAAAGCGGCAACGGATCGACTCCGTCGGCGAAAGTGAAAATGTACATTCTGGAGATCTCGCGTCTCAGGGCAGGTTTTCTAAGCTTACCCGGATAGAACGGCTCAACCCTGGCAACCTCAAACATTCTGCAAAGAGCGTCAACCGAGGCCACTCCGGTTACAGCGATTCCCGACTGAATTTGGCCGGTCTGGTAAGGCGGCGC
>DOTU01000062.1:13788-14383 GCA_003520965.1 Candidatus Zixiibacteriota bacterium | reverse complement strand
AGGAAGTGCGTACCGATAGCAAAGTCAAGATAACCGCGCCCCATGATCATAATTTGGTGCTCGGTAATTATTACAAAGGCGGCAAGAGTGAGGTTGAAGCCGCGGTCAAGGCTGCGCTTGCTGCCAAGCCTGCGTGGGAAAAGATGCCCTGGGAACATCGAGCCTCGGTTTTTCTTAGGGCTGCCGATCTTCTCTCCGGCAAATACCGTGCCGAGATGAATGCCGCCACTATGCTTTCGCATGACAAGAATATCTACCAGGCCGAGATCGATTGTGTATGCGAACTGGCCGACTTTTTCCGTTATAATGTGCATTTTGCCGAGCAGATATATCATTTCCAACCGGAGAATTCGCCGACAATCTGGAATCGAGCGGATTATCGTCCGCTGGAAGGATTTGTCTTTGCGGTGACGCCGTTCAATTTTGTCTCTATCGGCGGAAATCTTCCGGCCGCGCCAGCTATCATGGGGAACACCGTGATCTGGAAACCCGCTTCGAGTGTAGTATATACGGCTAATCTCATTATGAAGATATTCCGCGAGGCGGGGCTGCCTGATGGTGTCATTAACATGATAACCGCTCGCGGGGCCGATGT
>DOTU01000062.1:13188-13427 GCA_003520965.1 Candidatus Zixiibacteriota bacterium | reverse complement strand
AAAAACTATCCGCGTTTAGTCGGCGAGACCGGCGGTAAGGATTTTATATTCGTGCATAGCTCCGCCAACCCGGCTGAGGTAGTAACCGCAATCACCCGTGGGGCATTCGAATATCAGGGGCAGAAATGCTCGGCGGCATCACGTACATATATTCCCAAATCGCTTTGGCCGGCGATCCTGGAGGGGATTTCCCGTGACGCCCGCGAGATGAAGATGGGAACGCCCGAGGATTTCACCAA
>DOTU01000062.1:0-12815 GCA_003520965.1 Candidatus Zixiibacteriota bacterium | reverse complement strand
TCCAAGGGATGGTTTATCGAGCCGACATTTGTGCTAACCACCAATCCGCATTTCAAACTTCTCGAAGAGGAGATTTTCGGGCCGGTGATGACAGCTTATGTTTATGACGATGAAAAATTCGAGGAGACGCTGCATCTCTGCGACGAGACATCGCCCTACGCTCTGACCGGTTCGATCTTCGCTCGCGACAAGAGTGCGATAATGTTAACAAATAATATTCTCCGTCACGCTGCCGGCAATTTCTATATCAATGATAAACCGACTGGTGCGGTGGTTGGCCAGCAGCCGTTTGGGGGCGCCAGGGCATCCGGCACCAACGACAAAGCCGGGAGTTTGCTTAATATGATCCGCTGGACATCGCCACGGACGATTAAGGAGAATTTCGCTCCGCCGACAGATTTCCGATATCCGTTTATGGGGTAGGACTAAAAAGTTTAGTAGATTAGGTGGTGTCAGGTCAGGCGACCTGACACCCACTTTTTATATTAGAGTCCAGATATCATATTTACCCCCGCATAAAATTCCGCTTGGAAAAACAAATTAGTTAACATAATATGCAGTAATTTAGTATAACCAAGGTCGCTTTAACCAAATGGATATCAAGAGATGGCAAACGTAGATCCCAAATTAATAATGGAAAGGGCCGAAAAGTACCGCGATTATGCGGCCGGTGCTCTTTCGAATCTCATCAAAATAAAATCAACATCAGGCGCCGAGGAAGATGTTGTTATGTTTCTCGATAAGGAGTTTCGCACTTCCGGAGCCCACGAAGTTGTAATTGATAATTTCGGCAATATCATTGCACGAATCGGCAGCCGGGGGCCGGTGATCGCCTTTGACGCCCATATCGATACGGTCGATGTCGGAGATCGCGATCGCTGGAGCTTCGATCCTTTCTCGGGCGAGATCAAAGATGGCCGGGTTCACGGCCGGGGCGCCTCCGATCAAAAAGCCGGTATGGCATCGATGTTAGCGGCCTTAAGGATTATTTCTGCGATGGGAAGCGATCTACCGTTTACAATATTCTTTGTGGGCTCGGTTTTTGAAGAAGATTGCGACGGTCTCTGCTGGCAGTATATCGTTAAGGAAGATAAGATTCGGCCTGATATTGTTATTATCACTGAGCCAACTGACAACAAGATCAACCGCGGCCAGCGCGGACGGATGGAGATGGAGATTGTGGTCAGCGGGTTATCTTGCCATGGCTCAGCGCCAGAGCGCGGTAAAAATGCGATCTACAAACTAGCCCCGATAATTGCTGCCGTTGAAAAGCTAAATGACAACCTGATAACGGATACTTTCCTGGGGAAAGGGACTCTGGCAGCCACCCGTATCCGCTCCAATTCGCCGTCACTAAACGCCGTGGCCGATATGGCATGTTTGTATATAGACCGTCGTCTCACACAGGGCGAAACGCCGGAAACAGCGAAGGCCGAGCTTGAGGCGCTTTTGGAGGTGCAGGTTGCCGAGGCCAAGGTTGAAGTCCCCGTTTTTGATAAACTCAGTTGGCGCGGCACAATCTACCCAACTTTAAAAACATATCCGGCCTGGGTGCTTCCGGAAAATCATCATCTCATAGATTACGCCCGTCAATGTCATCAAAAGCTATTCGACGTACCGCCGGTTATTGACAAATGGACATTCTCTACGAATGGCGTGGCTACGATGGGGCTTTTGAATATTCCCACCTTCGGTTTCGGTCCCGGACAGGAGAAGATGGCTCATGCACCCAACGAGTCGGTGGCAATCGATGATATCGTGCGTTGCGCGGCCTTCTATTCGTATTTTCCGTGGTTGGTGGTGGGGCAGTAGAAGACCAATTTAGATTAGATAAAGAAAATACCGCCGAGTTTTGTTATTAGACAAAGCCCGGCGGTTATTTATTTGACGAGGAAAGTGCGACAGGAAGTCGCCCCGCTCTGAGTGGGACTCCATCCTGACGCAGATAAAAAGGTGCTATTCTGCTTTTTTGCCGGCGGTGGCGATAATCATATCATAGATGCCGAAATTATCGCGGATGACACGCTTGACATCAGCTGGTGTAACTTGTCGGATTTTTGTCAGATAATCGTTTTCATAGTTGTATCCGACACCCAGGAATTCATTTTTGCACATATAGAACGCCTGATTTATGCGCGAGGCACGGGAGAGAAGCATCGAACCCCACATGGAATTCTGAGCTTTGGTAAGTTCCTCATTTGACGGCTCATTGGTAATCATGGCGTCTATCTGGCTGATTATTCCGCTGGTGGCCGCGTCATAATTTGCAAACCCTGTACCGATTGAGGCTACGGCCCAGCCGAAATCGGGCATGAATTCGCAGTCCATTCCCACTGAATAAGCCAAGCCCTGCTTCTCGCGAAGATTTAAGCCCATTCGCGAGGAGAGAATCGCCGTTGCCATATTGATCGCCGGCGCATCAGGAGATTTCAATCCGGGGACAAGCATTCCCATATAGATATAGATCTGCTCTTTGTCCATCTCCGCATGGACTTCCTCAACGCCATCTATTTTAAGCGGCGGTTTGATATCGTAATATGTCGAATTGTCTTTCTCCATCTTACCGAATGTGGCTATTATCCAACTTTTTACCGTATCGGGATCGATATTGGTTGCCACAGCCATGATCATATTATTGGGGGCATAGAAATGTTTGTGGTATTTTACAAGCTCGTCCCTGGTGAAAATGCCAACCGTAGCGGGCGTACCAAGCACAGGCTTTTCAAAGGGATGGGTTGAAAACAAAGTCCTATAAAGCAGATCGCGGCAAGTTTGATAGGTAGAGCCTGAGTTCATGCCGATGATCCCCATAACCTTCTTTTTGGTTTTGGCGATTTCACTCTCGGGAAAGTCGGCCTTAGACACAATATCATAAAGAAGATGCTCGCCCTGATTGGCGTACTCGTCAATAGTCTCGAACTTGATAAATGAAAAGGCCCGTGACGTGTAACGGTCGTCGTAAGGTATATAGGGGTTATCGTTGGCGGTAATGGTGGCCCCGATATCATCAAGCTTATTTTGAATCTCCTCGGAGTTCATGCCGTCCGCGCCCAGGGTGAGCATGCGGTTAACAAAATCGGTGATGCCATCCTTACCGTAAGGCTCGTTCGAGGCCCTATTTTTGCCGAGGATATTAACCGCAAATACCCGACTATCGGGATTGTAGCTGATGATCAGGTCCAGGCCATTGGGAAGTGTCTCATGTACAAATTTACTGTACTTCTCGTTGGTTTGCGCCGAAACCTGAGATGGGAGGAATCCCGAAATAACCGCCAGCCCCACGATTAAGATAATAATGCACGCTTTCATTACTCCACCTCCGATGCCGGTACCATGGCACAAGCTACATATTTGAGATTCTTAAAATATTTCATAGCCGCTGCCTCAACTTGCGCTGGAGCCACCGATGAAAGGTTATCGATATAATTTTCCAGGAAACCATACCCGCAAGTGGCCAGGTAAGGAGCTTTCATTATCCCATAATAATGAAGTTTCTCCTCAAGTTTGATCTCGTTAACCTTATTCGGAACCACGACTCGGCTGACATCCTTAGCCGTAAATTTCCTTACCGGTAGCTCCTTTAAGACCTTAATAGTAGTATCGAGGATGGGCTGGATATTTTCGGGTTTATCGGTTTTAATCGAGATATTAAGCAGCGATATTTCCTTCTCGATATCAAGCGATACCGAGACCTCGTTGGACAGCGGCTTTTCGCCACCGGTTAACGCCTTATTTAGAGGTGATGATTCGCCGGAATCCAGGATTTGGGTTAAAACATCGAACGCATAATAATCGGAATCGCTATAAAGCGGGGCGGGAAGAGTAATTTGCATGAAAGTGGTTTTGGTCGGGAATTTCTTGATCTGTATTTCGGCTTTGTATGGAGGTATTATCTTAAACTCGGGAAGTGCCGGAGGATTGCCCGCTGGTACCGCACCGAAATACTTATTCACCAGCTCCTGCATCTGCGGAGTTTCAAAATCGCCGATAATAAGGGCTGTCATATTATTGGGGACATAGTGTTCTTTATAATAGTCCATGACTGAGTCGCGGGCGACATTTTTGATAGTGGCTTCATAGCCAATCACCGGTCGGGCGTAGGGAGTACCGGCGAAAACTACAGAGGTGAAAAAGTCCTGGGCCCTGGTTTCAACATTGTCGTTATCTTTTTTAATCTCTTCGGCCACAATATCGCGCTCTTTTGGGAATTCAGCCTCAGGCAGAATAGAATGGAAAAGTTGATCGGCCTGAACATCGAGACCGTAATCGGTGTATTCCCTGGGAATAACCATCAAATATCCGGTCAAGGCCTGTTGAGTGAAAGCGTTGATATAGCCGCCGTGGTCTTTGATGCCCTCGTTGAGCTCCTCGCGGGACCGGGTCTCAGTGCCGTTGAACAGCATGTGTTCCAAAAGATGCGTAAAGCCGTTGTTCTGATCATTTTCATACTTGCTTCCGGCTCTGACCACCACTACAGATGAAACCAACGGCGAGGTATGATTCTCTTTGAGAATAATCTCCATTCCGTTGGGAAGAGTGTAAATAGTGGTCTTGCCAGCCAGGGCAATTGACCAGCCAGCAAGGCAGATAAACAAGACAACCAGGGCTTTTCTCATAAAATCCTCCGTTTCATAGCCGCAAATTCAAACGTCCCAATAGATAGATTTAGCGTACCCCAAAGTCAAGCGAGAAGTGGCCGCGGGTTCCGCAGTCCAATTGGACACAGAAATCCGAGTGGGAGGCGGAGTTTGTGACGCCAGGTCTACGAACCTGATACCGAAGAGAGCTTAAGATAATGCGCCAGGTCTCGGAAACCTAAGATCTGGCGCAGCTGTATGCATAGCCCCCAATCGGATTTCTCTTTTTCGACCCTTTGGGTCGAAAGGCGGAACCCGCGGCTAAAAATGCGCTAATACAGAGCCTTAAAGCATCTTTGATAAATGTATTGTAGATTTTGGGAGAGGATTGAAGATATTTGCTACGAACCAATATCGGAATATAGCTGGTAAAAACCGGTAATCTCGAGCTTGTCTTTAATCTCGATTGTAAGCTCCAGGATATCTGCGGCGTTGAGCTTATCGGTTGAGGCGGCGCAACTGGCAATGAAAAGGTTAGCCCAGTGAGCGAATCCATGCATTAAATCGCTGCCCCGATAGGCAACATTTCCCTTAATCAGGAATGCTATGCCATTGTTATCCACGGTGATACTTGAGAGGAAGGGGTACTTTTCAACCAGTTTGTCTTTGGCGCTTCTGAGGTGCTTAGTAACCAGGTAGGCTCCAACTTTTTGCTGAACGTTGGAGGCAACAATATTTATCGCTTTAAGCAGAAAATCAAAACTGACATTATTATCGGCTGGAGTGGGGTTGTTATCGCTCAGGTTAGCTCTGGCAAATCGTCGGCAAATAGCGGGTACGGCCTCCTTGCAGACCGAACCCAGGAGATCAAAATCCATATCATAGCGTCCCATGATAAATACAATCGCTTCCGTACGATTGTACAACCGGGCCTTGCCATTCTCAAAAAAGAAATCAATAAGCAGATTTTTTTCGAGGAGTCGGCCTAAATTCAGGGCCGGTAGGGCTATTTGCTTTACGGAATCGGCGGTATAAGTTGACGGTAATAACTGATATGTGAGAGCGCGCTTTTTATCTATGGCGAGAGTTCCCCAAACTCCCGGAACCGATCTGATATTGGAAAGGATTTTGTTCATGCTTTCATGGCCTCGCTTAAAACTTCCGCGATGTCTGCTTCAGGTTTCAGGCTTAACAGAAAATCTTTGCCGTCCGACCGACTGATAATAAACTTGCCTTGTTCGCTAAGGATTGCTCCCAGTTTTATCGGCCCCATTTTGGTGGAGTTGGTGATAGCATCAGCAATCTCGGAAACATACTTAGCCTGAACATAAACCCCGTGCGGATTTGGAGCGGCCAATTTCTCCTGGATATCGGAAACAACTGATATCCCTGGAATGAGAGCCAGACGGTCCACCGTTGAGATTTTGATAGACCTCGTCTGCTTGATAAAATCGGCCCCATTAGTCTGCATCTTCTTGGCCAGATTTTGATGTTGGGCGATTACTGCCGCCTCGGCGACTTTCAGATCTTCTTCGGTCTCCAATGCGTTGTCATAGGTACGTTCGACTTTATGAATAATCTGCCCCTCAAGCGCAACGGCCGTGACAATCCTCGGACGAGGCTTGACCAGAAACTCCGTTTGCAGAATGAAAACCTTGTTGAGCGCCCTAATCGAGGACGTTCGTCCCGCTGGTATCCGCATTACTAAACTCCCTTTCCTTGAATATATATCGGCTGTTAGGACAAGACTTTAACCGGCCCCCGGCAAGGAAATTCCGGGAAAAAGCCAAAATTTACAGGGGTTCGAGGTGTTTGAGTGGGAAATATTATCTACAAAGCAATAAGCCCAGCAGAATCAGGATAGCTATAAACATGGCGACTATCACAATTCGATAAGTCGAATAGGGGCGAAGAAAGTAATATTTGTGCAATATTGAAACGGTGTCGGATCGCTTATTTTTACCATTGAGAACGCGCTCCACAATCCCGATCCCTTCGTCGATCATGACTCTAAGCGATGCCTCGGCGAACTCCCGATTAGCCAGCGACGGTGAACCAAAATAGCCGCGTCTGATTTTGGGATCTTTTTCGCCTCTCTTTATGGTCCCCAGGTTTTTGAAATCGCCAACCAGATCAGGGCGAAGAAGAAGCATCATAGAAGTCTCCCACCAGCCGCCGTGGATATCCCCCTTGAAAAGCTCTTTCTCATCAGGTGTTAATGGTTTGGCCAGGGAATTCGAGATTCGCTCGACAAACTCACCGCTTAAAAATCTGATGGCCAGCGCTCCCGAAAGGTTATGCATTTGGATCTTAAATTTTCGAGAAACTTTCAAACAGGCCGATTCCAAGGCCACAATATGGCGCGGCGAACCATGGCCGGATAGGATAAAGATATATCGAAAACCCCAATGAGCCAGCGACTCACCCAATCCATAAGCGACTTTATATAGAGCGTGGGGATCGGTTCTAATCGAGCCGGGTTGTCTGTAAACCTGAGCTCCAAGGGGAATTCCCGGGCAGATCACGATATCGAAATCGGGCCGTTTGGAGTGTAAAAACTGCGCTGTTGTCTCTGTAAAATAGTTGGCATCGAAATAATCAACCCCCAGCGGCAAATGCGGCCCATGACCCTCCAAAGGCGAGATTGAGATAAAAAAAACGGTCTTTTGTCGGTCGAGTCCAGCTACAACGGGCGCCGAGAGTTCTTCAAGTTTATAGATACGTCCCAGCATACACTCAGGCTACGAAATGGCACAATTGGTGTCAAGTGGGAAATAAAGTTGACTTTCTCCTGTATAAACAATTACAATTTGACTATGGCTTTCAGAGCTAAAATATCGCTGGTGATTTTTCTGGTCTGCCTTCTGCCAACTTTGGGGGTATTGCTATTTTCGGCATACATTTTAAGCTCTACGCTCAATCGGGTGGGAACAGCAGAATTAGAGAATAGCCTGCAAGGGGCGGATACTCTAATCGAGCAAACTCAGGTGGCCCTGGGGCGCGTCATGGTCGCCAAATTACCTGATAGCATAGGGACGTGGAAAAGTCCAACCGATATAGAGATTTGGCGTAAAGTGAACAAAGTTGATTTGGCGTTTTTACTTGGGACGGATGGTGTAACCATAGCTACGTCCGATTCGCTTCCTGCCCAATATTGTTCATTTCACAATTTGGTTGGCAATCCCGGGCGTGCCCCCCTTGAGGTTAAACGCTTAGAGATTGGGGATCAATGCCTTTTGATTTTCATAAAAAAGGTTAATTCATTTTCTGGCGGTTGCGGAATCCTAATGCCATCAGGTTATGATCTGCGGGGACGGGACCTGGCCAGCTCTATCTCGGCGGTTGCGAGTCTTGGAATATATCGAACCCTTTCGCTTAAGCTTCTGGCGGTGGCCATTACCATTTCAATCGGGCTGGCTCTGTTGCTCGGCCTACTTCTTTCTACAAGCATCAGCCGCCAATTAACCAAGCCTCTTGAAAAGCTTGCCTTCGGAGCAAAAGTCATCGGGGCAGGAAATCTGGATTACCAGGTTAACCTTGACGGAGATGATGAGTTCTCCCGTCTCGCTGAATCCTTCAATAAAATGGCCGGGGAGATAAAGGATAATCAGCGCAGGCTTTTGGAGTCGGAACGTTTGGCGGCCTGGCGTGAGGTGGCCCGGCGTATTGCTCACGAGATAAAAAATCCTCTTACCCCAATTAGTATCCAGCTTTACCGTTTGCAGGAACAGTTGGGAAAGCTTGATGCGGGCGAGATATCAGACGATACATTGCGCACACTTGATACTATCAGAGCGCAGATCGGAACGCTGGGCGATCTGGCCCAGCATTTCTCGACATTCGCCAAAGAGCCGGAGCTTAAGCGCGTGCAATGTTCTCTCGATAGCATAATAAAAGATGCTGTAAATATATTCAGTAAAGAGGACAATCTAAAGATTGTAACAAATATTCAGGATAATATTCCGCATCTAAATCTCGATCCCCAGATGATCCGGAGGGCGTTGGTCAATCTCATTAAAAACTCCCTTGAGGCTATGCCATCCGGAGCGAAGGTTGAAATCAATGCCAGTTGCGCCGATGAATATATCAATTTGGTGGTTCGAGATTCCGGACCTGGGTTCCCCGCTGAAAAGCTGGAAAGGATCGATCAACCGTATCTCACCTCGAAACGCACCGGCACGGGATTGGGGCTGGTGATTGTCAAGAAAATCGTCGAAGAGCATGGCGGCCAGATCAGATTTTACAACGATCTCGGCGCCGTGGTTGAGATAAGGCTGCCAATTTAGCTTCCTGATCCGAACCTGATCGCACCATTCCTACAATGGTTATAGTTTTTTATTAAAACGCGGCCGTCCGCATCTAAAACTGTTGACAGCGAAAATTCAAACCATATCTTATTACCCGACTATAACCGAAAGGAGAAACATCATGAGCCAAGCCGATTTTCCGGACAAAATTGCATTGGATGCCGCTATTGAGATGGAAGAAAAGGGTCATATATTTTTCAAGGAGTTTGCCGCCAAATCCAAAAACACAATGGCCAAAGAGATTTTCGAGTATCTGTCCGATGAGGAACTCAAACATCTTGAGGCCATTAAAAAGTTCAGTGCCAGCTATGCCATTGGCCAGACAATTAATCCCGAATCGTTGATTAAAAGTATAAAAGAACATAAATCGCCTGTGGATATGATTTTTGCTCAAATCGCCAAGGCCGCGCCGATTGAGGGGAGCGACCTGGATGTATATAAATTTGCGGTTGATTTCGAAATTAAAAGCGAGAAGTTTTATGCCAAGGCCGAGACCGAGGCCACAGACCCCAACGCCAAGAAGCTTTATGGATTTCTAATCGGCGAAGAGCGTCGACATACACAAATCGTGGAATCGTGCCTGGCCTATTTCGAGAATCCGGCTGAGTTCTTCCATCAGCGCGAGAAGTGGCACTTTGAGGCGTAACGAATAGTATCGATTTTAATAGGCCGCTTTTGGATTAACTTAATTGATATGGTTTTCTGATCAATTTCCAGAAGCAATCTTTCTATCATGACTATTTATTTTTTATATTTGGTGTAGGGGCGTATTGCAATACGCCCCTACATTATCCATTATTACTATGTACCTTACCTACAATCTGGTTGACAAATAAATTGATTCGCTTTTACGATTCAAAGCTCGTCTTTAAAAACACAAAGAGGCAGAATGGCTTCTGCCTCCAGTGTAGCGAGATGCGGGTGATGGGAAACTTTATCCTCTCGCTATGGCCTCCCGTAAAGAGCGAAAATCGCTATCGTTTTCAGCGTTATATTTCGAATTCAGATATTCGATTTGCCCGTTCTTTCCAATCAGAAAAACGGATCGAGTGTCGAATCCGGTAAGATCATCATATATCCCAAAAGCCTTACCCATTTCATGCTTGTGATCGGAGAGCATGTAAAACGGCAGGTTCAGAGCCTTGGCCCACTCGTGACGGCTGAATACATAATCCCCTGAAACCAGAAGCACTTCAATTCCAAAATCCTTAAAGGCCTTGAGATTTTCCTTGTACTCTCGAGCCTGCCTGGCACAAACATCTGACCAATCGGCCGGATGAAAAGCGATCATATATCTTTTACCTTTAAGGTCATCGGATCCGATACGGTCGCGCATCCCCTGCTTTTCCCTGGTAGCATAAAAGAGATTGAAATATGGAACGTTATCTCCAATCCTTAATTGAGTTTCAATTACCGGCGCTACTGCCTGAGCCATAGCCGCTCCTTTCATACAGAAATACAACGATTAAATGCTTATTTTTGTTATTTAACAGCGCTCTCTTCGAGCAGGTTCCCGCCGTCAAAGCGATTTTTAAATATTATTATTATTAACGCAAGTTAGGAACCTCCTTGGGCTTATGCGAGCTCTCAAGACGCGCGGCGAGAGTATTACTATTGCATTTATACATCTTGCACAATATACTTGAGCTGTGGTTAACATAAAAAACTCATGGAATAAGATCGCCCATGACTATGTCCGGCAATATGATATTTCCACCGGGACTATCCATTACGGCCCACTCTGCCCCGGAGAAGATAAGCTACATCTTTTGGGAAATCTTCGACGCAAGAAGGTACTCGAACTTGGTTGCGGCGCAGGGCAAAACGCGGTTGCTCTCGCTAAGCAAGGCGCCAAAGTTACGGCAATCGATCTTTCCGAACGCCAGATCGAACAGGCCATGGTACTTGCCGATCAGGAGAGAGTAGCAATTGATTTTTTTGTATCCGATATTTCCAAATTACCAGATATACCCAGCGCCTCAATTGATCTGGCAATCTCCTCTTGCTCTATTGCATTTGTTAAAGATTTCGAGAGTTCATTTCGGGAGGCATTCAGGACGCTTAAACCGGGCGGGACTTTCGTCCTCTCTGATATGCACCCCTTGCAATATATCCTCGATGGCGGCAAAGGGGAGATGAGTTTCAATCATATATTCCCGCATGAGCCGTTTCTGCTCAAATGGAGTTGGGATTTTAGGGATAGAAACGGTAACTCGTCAACGCCCTTCCAGCATTATCTGAGATCGCTTTCGACCTACCATAATGCCCTGGTTAAGGCAGGCTTCACGGTGGAGAAGATGCTTGAGCCAAAAGCGACCCTTAATAGTCCGCACAAAGGGTTCTCAAAAGAAATCTGGAAAGAGTACAAATATATCGCCTCGCATCTTCCGGTAACCTATATCATGATCTCAAAAAAACCGAGATAGCGGATGAAGAAAGGCGCCATCATAAAATACTGGGATAATGTCAGGCGCCTGACCCTTGATGTCCTGGAGCGTTTCCCGGATGATAAGCTCAGCTATCGCCCAATCCCCACGGTGCGCACCGTCGCCGAGCAGTTTGAGCATATCCTCGCTGAGGAGATTTTTGTGCGAAACGGCCTGATGCTTAAGCTCTGGGAGAACGTTCCCAGTCCGAATGAAGCATGTACTGATAAGGGCGTCCTGGCCGAGATGCTCCGTCGGGAGCACGAGACGACCAGCCGCGTGCTCCGCATGCTCCCGCCTGATACATTTGGGGTTTTTCATGAAACACCATATGGCCAAATGACTACCGAGGCAGTAATCTATTTGACAATTGATGAGGAGATTCATCACCGCGGCAATTTGTATGTCTATTTAAGGCTTTTAAATATTGTGCCACCTCAGATGGTGCAAAACTATGGCGAACTCTTTATGGAGGATAACGATGGCTGATGATTTTACCAAGATTGAGCAGCAGGTTGATAAATACCGCAATGAGGTTATCGATCTGGAAAAGCTGATGACCTCAATACCCGCCCTTGGCCCGGAAAACGGCGGCGATGGCGAGATGAAAAAGGCGATTGCTTTGAAGGCATATCTTAAAAAGGCGGGCTTTCCCGATCCACAGGAGTTTAATGCTCCGGACGACCGCGTCACAGATAAGGTTCGACCCAATCTCGTTTATCTTATCGAGGGCCAGGATAAATCGAAAACGGTTTGGGTGATGGCCCATACCGATATCGTTCCGCCGGGCGATTTGGCTAAATGGGAAGGCGACCCCTATACCATGCGAATCGTGGGGGATCGGCTTTATGGGCGCGGTGTTGAGGATAACCAGCATGGATTGGTGGCTGGAGTCTTCGCGGCCAAGGCGTTTTTGGACACCAAAACCAAACCTAAGTTCAATATCGGGCTTTTGTTTGTGGCTGATGAGGAAGTTGGCTCAAATTTCGGAATCGGGTATGTTCTTGAAAAGCATAATGATATCTTCAAGAAAACCGATCTGATCCTGGTGCCTGATTCGGGTGACCCGTCCGGTACGCCGATTGAGATTGCCGAGAAATCAATCTGCTGGCTGAAAGTTGAGACCACCGGACGGCAATGCCACGCGTCACGGCCCGATCAGGGGATCAACGCATTTGCGGCGGCATCAAAGTTGGCCGCCAAGGTGCACGCGCTCTATAATATTTTCGATTACAAAGATACTCTTTTTGAGCCAGCAACTTCGACTTTCGAGCCGACTAAAAAAGAAGCGAATGTACCCAATGTCAACACTATCCCCGGTGATGATGTTTTCTATATCGATTGCCGAGTGCTTCCCAAATATAAGCTCGACGAGGTTGAGGCGATGATCCGCAAGTGGGCTGATGAGATCGAAGGCTCGGAGAATGTGAAGATCAGAATCTCACCCTTGCAACGGGCCGAGGCTGCCCCGCCGACAGCACCTGACGCTCCTGTAGTAGAGGCGC
>DOTU01000379.1:7612-8334 GCA_003520965.1 Candidatus Zixiibacteriota bacterium | reverse complement strand
TTCCCAAATCACCGAAGCGCAGCAGGCCGGTCTGTTGCGCTTTTTTTATGCGCTCACTTGAATGGAGTGCATAAGGCCAAGCCGCGGGTTCCGCAGCCCTTAAGGGCATGAAATCCGATTGGGGGGCTTGAGGTATAGTTGTATTTCTTAATAGGCGGATTCTCCGGAACCAGTAACTGAATGCCGGACCTGGAGGTCCGGCCTGTTAATAAGTGGTGGCGCGCCCCCAATCGGATTTCTATCTTTCGACCCTTTGGGTCGAAAGGCGGAACCCGCGGCATGTTCTTGCCCACAAGCAACTCCGTGATCAGCACGAGAAACAAATGCTATGTCGGCGCTATATTTGTTAAATTTTGGTAGTGTTACATGAATAGCATGATATATATTATCCAACCGGATTCAAGAATTGGTAATAATAGAGTTTAACGAAAAACAAACTTTGCATAGTATGGAGGTAAAAGATGGGCAAAACAGAGGACAACCTGAAAGCGGCATTCGCCGGCGAATCCCAGGCGAGAAACAAGTATACCTTTTTTGCCGCAGTTGCCAAAAAAGAAGGATATCATTACATCGCAAAAATCCTTGAAGAATCGGCCGATAATGAGAGACGTCATGCCAAGGATCATTTATCTCTTATGGGCGGGATCGGCGACACAACCGCGAATCTTAAAGCTGCGGTTGAGGGTGAGAACTATGAGACCACCGATATGTATCCAACCTTT
>DOTU01000379.1:4536-7295 GCA_003520965.1 Candidatus Zixiibacteriota bacterium | reverse complement strand
GAAGCTCATCATCGGGATCGCTTCAAAAAGCTCCTGCAAATGGTAGAAAACGGAACAGTTTATAAGCGCGAAACTCCGATCAAATGGAAATGCAGCGTATGTGGTTATATTCACGAGGGGAAAGAACCGCCGGCTAAATGCCCGGCCTGCCAGCATCCTCGTGAATATTATGAACCGGCCAACATGGACATCTAATATTAGCTGCCAGATAATCGCCGGAGATTCCTATCCTGGTATGTTGGGAAAGGAGTCTCCGGTTAGTTTTTATTGAACCTTTGGTTGCACAAGAAGTTAAGGTTCGTTATATTGGCTACTTGAATATTGTGAGAACCCTAAAAATATCACATTTTGACGTTGTTGTTTGAAAGGTAATTTGGCCTTAGTGGAACCAGATATAGAATATGAGATATAACCATATTATGTCGTTTAAAAATAAGATGAGCCCGTCTCAAGTGGCCGTATCGCTGTTAGCCTCGAGCCTGCTTTTTTTTAGTTGCGGCAAAGGAAACAGCAAACAGATCGGAAAGCCCGGCGCTCGGCAAAACTTGATTCCCGTGGAAGCTGTTATTGTACAACCGCAGCATCTTCAGGATAAAATTATTACCACCGGCACTCTTTTAGCCAATGAGGAGGTTGAACTACGCTCGGAGATTTCGGGGCGAGTCATCGCCGTATCATTTGCCGAGGGTACGAAAGTAAAGAAGGGTCAGCTGCTCGTAAGGATCAACGACCGTGAATTAAGGGCGCAGCTTCAGCAAAAAGAGATAGCCGAAAAACAAGCCTCCGACGAGGAAAAACGTGCGCAACAGCTTTTCGATATTAAGGGAATCAGCCAGGAAGATTACGATAAGATTCGAAATTCTCTTGAAATGATCCAGGCGGAAAAAGAGGCTCTCCAGTCGCAATTGGCGGAAACGGAAATCACCGCGCCATTCGATGGTATTGTTGGCTTGCGCCATATCAGCGAGGGAGGGTATGTCACGCCCGATATGCTGATTGCCTCCATGCAGGAAGTTAATCCGATGAAAGTCGAATTTTCAATTCCTGAAAAATATACGGGTCAGTTAAAGGATGGCACGGAGATAACGATTAAAGTCGGAGAATCAGAAGAAGAACACAAGGGCACCGTTTACGCTATCGAATCAAAAATAGATCTCGATACCAGGACCATAAAGGCGCGGGCCAAAATCCCCAATCCCAAAAATAATCTAATCCCCGGTTCATTTGCGAAGGTTGAAATTATACTCGAAGAAATCCCCGATGCTATTGTAATACCGTCAGAGGCGATAGTACCCGAGCTGAGCGGACAGAAGGTATATGTCTGCATTAACGGTAAGGCTAATTCCGTTCCCGTGAAATCAGGAATCAGGACCGAAGATGGCGTTCAGATCACCGATGGATTGGTTCCCAACGATACCCTCATCGTCTCCGGGTTGCTTCAGTTGGCCAACGGTAAAGGGGTCCAGCTAAAAATAAGCAAAGCTGATTGATTCTATAAATAATATGAATATCTCTTCTGTAAGTATTAGTCGTCCAGTTTTATCCACAGTATTATCGATCCTGATCGTCCTGTTTGGATTGATCGGGTATTATTTTCTTGGGGTCCGTGAATATCCAAGTGTTGATCCCCCGGTGGTTACGGTCAGCACCAGCTATACCGGAGCTAATGCTGATGTCATTGAATCGCAAATCACCGAGCCGTTGGAAGAATCGATTAACGGTATCTCCGGTATCCGCTCTTTGACATCATCAAGCAGCGATGGCCGCAGTCGCATCACAGTCGAATTTCAGCTCGGTATCGATATGGATGTGGCCACTAACGACGTGCGCGATCGAGTCTCCCGAGCCATACATGATATCCCGGTCGATGCCGATCCGCCTACAATCTCCAAGGCTGACGCCGATGCCAACCCGATCATCTCAATGACTCTTCAGAGCGATAAACGAAATCTCCTCGAGCTTTCCGGAATCGCCAACGATGTTTTTCGTGAACGCCTGCAAACCATACCCGGCGTAAGTTCGGTCGATATCTGGGGTGAGAAAAGGTACTCCATAAAGCTAATGCTCGATCCGGCCCGCCTGGCATCTCATGGATTAACGCCGCTCGACGTCAGAAACGCGCTCAACCGCGAAAATATAGAGCTCCCGTCCGGCCGCATTGAGGGTTACGGCACAGAGCTTTCCATTCGCACCTTCGGCCGGCTCTCCACTCCCGAAGAGTTCAACAATCTCACCATTAAGGAAGCAGAGGGCTCAACAGTTAAGCTTCGGGATATCGGGCAAGCGATCCTTGCTCCCGAGAATGAGCGTCAGATATTGCGCGGGAACGGCGGAGTTCCGATGGTGGCGGTCAGCGTCATTCCCCAACCAGGCTCAAATCATATCGCTATTGCCGATGAGTTTTACAAGCGTGTCGATCAGATAATGAAAGATGTGCCCGAAGATCTCAAATATAGTATCGCTATGGATACCACTGCCAATATCCGCCGGGCTATTTCTGAGGTCGTTGAGACAATTATTATTGCCTTCCTGTTGGTCGTGCTGGTGATATTCGTTTTCCTTCGCCATTGGAGAACAACTCTTATCCCGATGCTGGCGATTCCGATTTCACTTATCGGGTCATTTTTTATCATGTATCTCGCCGGCTTTACGATTAATATACTTACTCTGCTGGCTATCGTTCTATCCACCGGAATAGTTGTTGATGACGCTATAGTTGTGCTCGAAAATATTTATAAGAGGATAGAAAAAGGGGTAAA
>DOTU01000379.1:636-4213 GCA_003520965.1 Candidatus Zixiibacteriota bacterium | reverse complement strand
CTGGCCTCGGTGTTTTTGCCGATCATGTTTCTCTCGGGGCTTACCGGGCGATTGTTCCGTGAGTTTGGTATTGTGGTGGCGGGGGCCGTATTGATCTCGGCTTTTGTTTCGCTCACTCTTACACCGATGATGAGCGCTCGGATACTTCATAAACCCAGCCATGAGAACAAGCTTTTTGCCTTAAGCGAGCAGTGGTTTAACCGGTTGGCTTCAGGCTATAGCAGGACTTTGCGCCTGTTTGTAAACAGAAGATGGCTGGCATTTGTAGTCATGGCCGCTTCTTTAGCGATAATTTTCGGGCTTGGTTCGTTACTTCGCTCGGAGCTTGCTCCTATGGAGGACAAGGGACGCCTGATGCTTAGCTCCACCGCCCCGGAGGGGACATCGTATGAGGCGATGGATGCCTATATGCAGAAAATCAGCGCCATTGTCGATTCGTTACCAGAGGGTGATGTCCTTATGACAATGACTGCGGGAGGTATGGGGGGTGGAGGAGTTAACGGCGGATTTGTCAGAACGACCCTGGTGCCGCCGGATAAACGTAAACGCAGTCAGCAGGAGATCGCCGATGCTCTCTCTGCGGAACTGAAAGATTACACTTTCGCCAGAACATACGTGACCCAGGAACAGACCATAGGAGGCGGTCGAGGTCGAGGCCTCCCGATACAATTTGTAATTCAAGCCTCATCTTTGGATAAGCTTCGAGAGGCTATTCCCAAATTTATGGAAAAAGCGCAGGCCGATCCGATGTTTCAAGTTGTGGATCTCGATTTAAAATTTAACAAACCGGAAATTACAGTTCAGATCGATCGCGATCGCGCGCAAGCGTTGGGTGTCTCGGTACGCGATATTGCAGAGACATTGCAGCTTTATTTCAGCGGCCAAAGATACGGCTATTTTGTTCAAGACGGTAAACAGTATTCGGTTATTGCCCAGGCTACCAGATCAGATCGCGATGAGCCGCGCGATTTGAGCTCGATCTTTGTCAGAAATAACCGCGGTGAACTTATTCAACTTGATAACGTTGTTAACGTGGCCTACCGTAGCAGCCCACCACAGCTTTATCATTTTAATCGTTATATGGCCGCCACGATCAGTGCCTCGCCTGCCAAAGGATATACATTAGGCGACGGTATAACCGAGATGAGAAAAATAGCCGCAGGCGTTCTTGACGAATCGTTCACGACCAGCCTGGCCGGTACTGCCAAGGAATACGCCGAAAGCTCCAACACTTTGCTCTTCGCTTTTCTTCTGGCGTTGACTTTGGTCTACTTAATCCTCTCCGCTCAATTTGAGAGCTTCCGCGATCCGCTGATTATCATGTTCACGGTGCCGCTGGCTTTGGCCGGAGCGGTCCTTTCGCTTTGGCTCTTTCATCAAACCTTGAATATATTCAGCCAGATCGGGATTATCGCCCTTATAGGAATTGTGACGAAAAACGGAATTTTGATTGTCGAGTTTGCCAATCAACGCAAGTCACATGGCCTTTCGATTAAGGAGGCCGTTATCGATGCCGCTGGCCAGAGGTTTCGTCCGATTCTTATGACCAGCCTGGCAACCGTCTTCGGAGTTCTTCCCATAGCGCTGGCTCTCGGCGCCGCCGCCAAAAGCAGAGTTTCGATTGGTATTGTCATCATCGGCGGCCTGCTTTTCTCGCTGGGGCTGACTCTATTTGTAATACCTGCGCTATATACCTATCTTTCCACTGAAAAGAAAGCCGACTTCAAAGAGACCGCTGTAGAAGAAGCAGGGTAAAGAATAGATCACTATAATTATTTCTGGCCGGGGACCCTTGAGGTTTCCGTTTTTTGTTTTTGAACAGTTAATTTATAATTAATAGCCGGGCTTTCCAGCCTCGGATAAAAAAACACGGCCTTCGAAAGAGCCGCCTATTAATATTCGTGGGTTATTTCAACAACACCAGCTTAATGCTCTGGCCCTTTACGCCTGATTGCGCTCGCGCAAAATATATCCCCGATGAATAGGAGGAGGCATCCCAAACCGCATTTCCATCCTTCGCATGCAGCATTGCAACCCGCCTGCCAGCGATATCATAAATCCCGATTTCAGCATCTATGGGGCTGCTTAGTCTGAGGGTTGTTGCGGCGTTAAATGGGTTGGGATAGTTTTGCAATAATTGATATGATGATGGCACATATTCAGGTTCATTTATATTAACCGTCTGATCAGCCATCTGCTGGAAAAACAATGCTGATTCCGGTTGCAAACCCGCTGTGTAGGAAAGACCGACCGGGCTTTGATGAAAGAAGATCGCATAGAAAACACAGGCGGCGATATATGAACCTTCAAGTTTGGGATGATAATTATCTGGCTGCCAGAGATCAAGAGTTGTTTGGGCTCTCATCGCGCGCGCCCAGGCGCATCCGGCAGGTAATATGGTTGACGATAGCATATTATTAAGCATCACATAAGCCGCCGTCAGCGTATCTTGCATCTGGAAATAATCTACAAAGGGGACGCTGTAATGCCCATTGAGATCATGTTGGCCACCGCCTCGCCAGCCCCAGGTCATATATAGCGCTGTGTGGCCGCCATGAGCACGGATCAGTGAATCCAAATATACGGCTGACGGATACATGCTGCCATAACGATAAAAATCGATAACCGGATAAAGGCTTTGCTCTTGAAGAACAACATAATCCCAGCCGCCCTGGGCTATCTTAGCGAGTGTAATTGCGTTGTTTCTATGGCCTTCCAACGCATACCCGCCAGGCGTATTCGAATCTGCCATCACAGGATGACCGCCCGATTGCGCCAGAAGCTCAAACATTCCCGGCAGGTTGTTGTAATAAGTATGACTATTGCCGATAAATAAAACTTTCAGGGTATCGTTTTGCGCCTGAGCTGAGGCAGCTAAAAGGAATAGGCACAAAATCAATTTTACATTGAACCTGACATTTTTGATTTTCATCTGTACCTTCCTGTAAATAGTCAAAAGGGTGCCAATGACTTCTTCAATTTATGGGCAAATTACAGAGAATTCAAGTTTTTTCGAAAGTTCGGGTTTAGTAATTTGTTAGTTCGACGCCCCGACGCCTGGCTTTTTTAATCCTTGACTGGTAGGGGTGGAGCATTGCATTTATTAATAAATGCATAATTATCCGAATAATGCGGAAAATTATTTAAAACGGATTGGACCTGATATGCAAATTCCAAACATGATGAAAGCCATGATCCTCGAACGCCAGCGTCAGCCGCTTCAAGAAATGATGATTCCTGTTCCTTCGCCTGGCCCGGATCAGATTCTGGTCAAGGTTCATGCCTGTGGTGTTTGTCGAACAGACCTGCATGTTGTCGACGGCGACCTGCCAAGTCCCAAGCCAAATCTAATACCGGGACATGAGATAGTGGGCTCGGTGGCACAACTGGGTCAGGGAATAACTAAATTCAAGATCGGCGATAGAATCGGTGTTCCCTGGCTGGGGTACACCGACGGCACTTGTAAATACTGTCAAAGAGATCAGGAAAATCTCTGTGATAACGCTGGGTTCACCGGCTATACAATCGATGGTGGTTACGCCGAATATATGGTGGCCGATCAGCGCTACTGCTTTCC
>DOTU01000379.1:0-299 GCA_003520965.1 Candidatus Zixiibacteriota bacterium | reverse complement strand
CGTTCTTATCGGATGACCGGAAACGAGGCTGTCAATATCGGTTTCTACGGTTATGGGGCCTCGGCACATATTATCGCGCAGGTAGCGGCCTACGAAGGGAAACGCGTCTACGCATTTACCAAACCTGGAGATATCGAAGGTCAGAAGTTTGCCAAAAGCCTGGGGGCTGTTTGGGCGGGAGATTCAACGATGGGGCCACCCGAAAAGCTTGATGCCGCGATAATCTTTGCCCCGGTTGGCGCGCTTATACCGGCGGCGCTGGAGGCACTTGTTAAAGGCGGTGTCGTGGTCTGCGCCGG
>DOTU01000096.1:697-3647 GCA_003520965.1 Candidatus Zixiibacteriota bacterium | reverse complement strand
AGTTTGAAGGCGGCTTTGAAAGAGGCCGCTTTTTTTATGCGATGAAATGTTGAAAGAGCAGTTATTCTACCTGCAATTTATCAAGTCTGGACGAGGCCAAATAAATTGGCCGCCTACAGTAGATTCGCTTTATGCAAGGGGATTGCTTCGTCGGTCGCGCTAAAAGCGGGACCTCCTCGCAATGACATTTTCCGGTGGAACCAAAAACGCAAAACGGCTGTTTTGAATTTTAGGAAATGAGGGAATAGTATGGTGGATAAATTATTAAATCCAGAAATCGAAAATCACAGCGAGCCAGCGGCCTTGATTGAACCAGTTGCCAATTCGAACGCAGGCGCTGACGCGCTTGATGCTTACTCAAGGGCTGTTATCGGCGCGGCTGAACGAGTAAGCCCATCAATAGTAAATATCAATGTTAAGCAGTTGGTGCCAGCGCGGCCGGGAAGCAATAGGCCGTCGGTAGAACGGCCGGGATCGGGCTCCGGGTTTATATTTACGCCGGACGGATTTATTTTAACTAACAGTCATGTTGTGCATGATTCAACAAGTATCGAGGTCATAGTAGCCGACGGAGGACAATATACAGCCGAGTTGGTAGGAGATGATCCTGGCACCGATTTGGCGGTAATTAGAATCACAGCTCCCAATCATTTAACGTCGGTAATGATGGGGGATTCGCAAGCGGTGCGAGTCGGGCAGTTGGTGATTGCCCTGGGAAATCCATACGGATTCTCGTCGACAGTGACAGCCGGTGTGGTCAGCGCGCTGGGACGATCACTGCGATCGGTATCCGGACGATTGATTGATAATGTAATTCAAACCGATGCCGCTTTAAATCCAGGTAACTCCGGCGGGCCGCTGGTAAACGCCAACGGCGAGGTGATCGGAGTAAATACTGCGATAATTGCGCAGGCGCAGGGGATATGTTTTGCAATCGGGATTAACACCGCTAAGTTTGTCGCCGGACGGCTGATCAAAGACGGCAAGATAAGGCGGGGATATATCGGCATAGCCGGGCAGAATGTGCAGATTCATCGTCGCGTTGTGCGCTATTACAATCTTCCCAAAGATAAGGGGGTATTAGTGATGTCGATCGAGCAGAATAGCCCGTCGCGTAAGGCTGATCTCACCATGGGTGATATTATTATTGCCTTTGACAACGAGCCGATTACCGACATTGACGATCTGCAACAGATGTTAGCCGAAAAAGAGATTGGTGCGTCGGCGGTATTGACTGTTATCAGGCGCACGGAGAGGTTGGAGTTGGAGGTCAAGCCGACAGAGGCGAAGGAATAGGAATTTTAAGTTTTTATGGATAGGCGTCGGGTAAGGTATCCGGCGCCTTTTTTAATGCATACACTCGGGTCGAAAACCAAATTACAAGAGTCAGGCCACAGGCGGCCTAACCTACAACAAAAATAGGGCACGGCGAGCCGTGCCCCAAATAAAAATGGATAGATTATTTTTCCTGTAATAGCTTATCAATTTGATCAACTAGGCTGGAAAAGAGGGCGATGGTCGCGTTGACGGGTTCGGGTTGAGTCATATCAACACCGGCGGATTTGAGCTCGTCAACAGGGTATTCGCTTCCGCCCAAGGTCAGCATTTTGAGATAGTTATCGCGCGTTTGTGTATCGCCTTTGAGTATTTTTTGCGAGATGGCCTGGGCGGCGGCATAACTGGTAGCATACTGGAAGACATAATAGCTATTGTAAAAATGGGGAATACGCAGGCCGCCGATATCGTTCCAGGTTTCCAAATTAAGCTCGGGGCCCCAGTATTTTTGATAGATATCGCGATAAATCTTACGCATCGATTCGGCCGATAGAGCGCCATCCTGCTCAACCTGGTCATGAATGGCTTTTTCGAATTCAGAGAACATCACCTGAGTGTAGAATGTCCCTATGATCTGCTGGATATAAAAGGTGAGCAGATATATCTTCTCGTTTTTGGTTTTGGCGTGACCGAGCAGGTAGTTAATCAGCAGCGCCTCATTGGTGGTGGAGGCAACCTCGGCGACAAATGTAGCGTACCCCTCGTAAACATAAGGCTGACTCTTATGAGTGTAAAAGGAATGCATGGCATGACCCATTTCGTGGGCTACGGTAGAAAAATTATCGAGGGAGTTGTTGTAATTTAATAGCACGTAAGGGTGAGTGGAGTAAGCGCCCCAGGAAAAAGCGCCGCTGGTTTTGCCCTCGGTTTCATAGACATCAACCCAACCGGAATTTATTCCGTTTTTAAAATCACTGACATACTGCGGACCGAGCGGAGCGAGGGCAGTTTCCACGGTAACAACCGCGGAGTCGTAGGGGAATTCCAGCTTGGCCGGGCGAGCCAGGGGGACATCGAGATCATAAGGATAGATTTTATCGAGTTTCAATACCCGCTTTCTGATTGAGACCCACTTGTGAAGCGGGGCGAGATTAGCGTTAACTGTTTTAACGAGATTATCGAAAACCGAAACGGGAATGCTGTCGCTATCGAGATCATGCTCGAGAGTTGTTTTATATTTGCGTGTTTCGGCCATAAACCAGTCATCGTTTACACTGGCAGCCAATGTAGCCCCAAGCGTGTTTATATAGTTGAGATAAGCGCCATTGTAGGCTTTACTGGCGTCATAGCGCACACGGCGGTCGGGAGATTCCAGAATTTTATAATATCGTTCATGAGTAAGCTGGATATTGTTACCATGCTCATCCTTGACAATCGGGAACTTGATATCGGCATTATCGATCATATCGAAAATATTCGACGGGCCACGAGTAGCCATTCGGGCATTTGCCAGAAGCGATTCCTGATCTGGGGAAAGGATATGAGCTTTGGTTCGGATAATATCTTTGATATAAAAATCGTAGAGCTTGAGTTTATCATTGGTGGCCAAAAAGTTTTCGAGAGTCGCGTTGGGGATGGCAACGATCTCCGGACGGATAAAGGAGGTAGCCTCGTT
>DOTU01000096.1:0-390 GCA_003520965.1 Candidatus Zixiibacteriota bacterium | reverse complement strand
ATGCGGGTATCCTCATCCTGTTTTAGATTTGCATAGACATAGATTCTATCGAGGATATTGTTCAGGCTGTCGCGAAGCGAAAGGCATTGGTAGAGGTTTTCGGACGACTGACCGAGTTTGCCCTCAAACGCGCCAATTGAGCCCATTTGAGATTGCAACCGGTTGAAATCGGCTTGCCAGGCCAATGTATCTGGATAGATATCCTCGAGTTTCCATTTATATTGCGCTGCGATATCGGAGCGTTGGGGAATTTTCGAATTATCGGCAATTGCGAATGAGCACCAGATAACTGCGATCACACTGGCCCAAAGTAACGACTTTTTCATTTATTTCTCCTCGATTCAAGTAGATCCAACCGACATAGCTTAGTTAGAATACCCTATAATAGGG
>DOTU01000251.1 GCA_003520965.1 Candidatus Zixiibacteriota bacterium | reverse complement strand
AATGCTTTATATAATGGATCACATCCTCATCAGCGGCGATAAATCCTCCCAGCGAGGCGAACGATTTGGAGAAGGTGCCCATAATGATATCCACTTTGTCTTCAAGATGAAAATGCTCGGCGGTGCCGCGGCCATGTTCACCCAAAACTCCGATACTATGAGCGTCGTCAACCATGACCCTGGCTTCATGTTTCTTAGCTAATTCGGTTATCTTGGGAAGATCGGCGATATCGCCTTCCATCGAGAAGACACCATCGGTTACGATGAGCTTGGCGCGGGCGTGATTGTTTCGTTCCAGGAGACGTTCCAACTCGGCCATATTATTATGACGGTATTTCTTAAGCTCGCCATAAGATAACCGGCAACCGTCAACGATTGAGGCATGGTTGGAACGGTCGCCGAACATGATATCATCTTTGCCAACTATCGTGGCAATGGTACCTTGATTAGTCTGAAAGCCGGTGGAGAAGACCAGGGTGGCCTCTTTTTGCATGAAATCGGCCAGCTCTTCCTCGAGCTTGACATGAATATCGAGCGTTCCGTTTAAAAAGCGGGAGCCGGTGCAGCCCGAGCCATATTTATCGACAGCCTTGTGGATTTCCTCGATTACCAGAGGATGATCGGTCAGGCCCAGGTAGTTATTGGAGCCGATCATGATAACTTCTTTGCCTTCGGCTACCACTACAGTACTGGGCAGCGATGATATTTGCCTGAAATAGGGATATAGCCCGGCAGCCTCAACTTCTTTGGCCGCTTCAAAATTCCTGCACTTCTCAAATAAATCCATTCAATTCTCCAAACATCACAATATCGACTTGCAACGGGCCCAATAGAATCATAACTTATACCCGCCGAAACTAAAAAGTTACCCAACGAGGGCTTGGTTGTCAAGGAGATAAAGGTTGTGGATGAGGTACTGGTAACAGGCGCCAACGGATTTGTTGGCTCTCATATTTGCGAGGCTTTCCTGGCCGCGGGATTTGGTGTCAGAGCGTTAGTGAGAAAGACATCAGATCTGACAAATATAAAAGAGCTTCCTATAAATCTCGTTTACGGTGATATCTGCACACCCGCAACTCTGGTATCGGCGGTTCAGGGTGTCGTGGCGGTTATCAATAACGCCGGTTTGGTAAAGACAAACAACCCTGGTGATTTTCTGAATGTAAACTCAGGCGGCACCGAAAACATTCTCGTGGCCAGCCGGGCAAATCCCAAACTGAACAAGCTGGTGCATATCTCATCCACCGCGGCTTGCGGCCCTGCACCGGATAGCAATCCAATCAACGAGGATTACCCTCCGGGACCTCTGACCGCTTATGGACGTTCCAAGCTCGAAGCCGAAAAAGTGGTATTAGCTCACAAAGATGCAATACCATCAATAATTCTCCGCCCCTGCGCAGTCTATGGCCCTCGAGACAAGGAAATGCTCTCAATTTTCAAAGCAATTAAATTTGGTATCCGGCCTCATTTCGGGAGCGGTGAGAATTATATCAATTTTACTTATGTAAAGGATTTAGCCCAGGCGGTGGTTAGATCAATTACCGCGTCAGTGCCATCGGGCAGTATTTTTTTCGTGGCCGAAAAAAAATCTTATTCATACAGTCAGGTTGGGACAATCATCGGCGAAATATTGGGAAAGAAGACAATGGATGTCAGAATCCCGAACTCGATCCTGGGCCTGGCCGGAAAAGTGTCCGAACGGGTTGCCCGCCTGAGTGGCAAGCCTTCGGTATTTACCGGGGATAAGGCGCGCGAGATGGTTCAAAAATATTGGTTGTTTGATACGTCAAAAATTGAACGCGAACTTGATTTTGTCGGCACCGATTTCGCCGTTGGGGCGGCCGAAACGATTCGCTGGTATAAGGAGCATGGCTGGCTATGAGCAGTTTCGACCTTGAGCGGGCGCGCTCGTATTTTGAATTTGACGAAGATGTTACCTTCTTAAATAACGCTTCGCACTCGCCACTGGCGCTTCCAGTCAGAAAAACGTTCGAAACTTTTTTCGATAGCTGGCAGAAAACCGCCCATAATCATGACCCCGAATCGTTTCGCATTTTCGAAGAAGTGCGAACTAAGCTGGCCGCATATATCGGTGCGGCATCGGTGCGAATCGGACTTTCACCGCATACGACATTTGGTATGAATGTATTGGCTTCCGGTCTTCATTGGGAGGCTGGCGATAATCTCGTTGTCTCAGAACGCGAGTTTCCGGCCAGCGTTTATCCCTGGCTGCGCCTGAGGAATAAGGGAGTCGAAATTCGTTTTGCCAAAACCAATGACGGTATTATCGATGAAGACGCGCTCATTGCCGCAACCGATAAAAGGACTCGTCTTATTCATGTCAGTTGGGTGCAGTTTAATAACGGCAACCGTGTTGATCTTAAAAAGCTTGGCGACTATTGTTCGGAACGCGATATCCTGTTTTCTGTCGATGGTATCCAGGGGACGGGTGCGGTGCCGATAAATGTCCCGGCATTCAAAATTGATATGTTTACATGCGGCTGCCAGAAGTGGATGCTGGGGCCGTGCGGCACCGGATTCTATTATCTTTCCGAACGGGTCGAGCGTGCAATCGAGGCCCCTTATTCAGGTTGGCTATCTGTAGATTGGCAAGCTGAGTTTGGCGATCTATTGCGCTATGACCTCAAGCTTCGTGCGGGGCCGGCCAAATATGAGATCGGTACTTATGCATTCCAGGACTGGCGGGCGCTCAACGCCGCTCTTGATATCCTCTGCTCATTCAATCAAGAGAATATCTGGGGGCATATCAGATCGCTTACTGATAGGCTAATATCGTATGTACAATCTGAGTCAAAACTAACGCTGGTTTCGCCAATCGATCCGCCCCGGCGCTCGGGGATTGTGACCTTTAAGTCGTCCAATTCAAGGATGTTATTCGATAAGCTCTCAGCGGCCGGATTCGTGATAAGCTATCGCGAGGGCGGACTCCGAATCTCTCCCCATTTTTATAATGGGATGGATGAGATTGAGAGGCTGATTAAAGTAATTACCGGTTTTATTGGATAGAATCCGGCCAGACAGCCCTATAGACAATCGCGGTATCATCGGCAAGGATGGTATTGTTGTATGCGATAAGTCGTAGTTCGCGCTTGAATATGTCTGTTCGAGTAGGGATATATTTAAACCACTCCGGGAATATTGCCAGATAATCAACCCGATTCTTCTTTTGCATATACTCGAATGCTAGCGAATCGTCTTGGATCATCTCCGGCGTAATTTCGGGAGAAACCAGACCCTTAAGATCAAGCACTTTCATATCGGAGTAATAGGCGATTGCGCCGATATCGTTGACCGCAACGGTGCTTCCCGCCGGGCCGTGCTTTTTCAGATAAAGCGCTATCCCCTTATCGATCTCATTGATATTTTTAACATTGTAAGCGTAATCAACGGCGTTAGCGAATAACGTGGCCGTAGAATATAAAATGATAAGGCCTAAGACCAGGCGCTGGGGGGTTCGAATTGAAAGCCAGTTCTGAACCGATGTCAGGCTTATTATGAGCGCCGAGATTATTATCCCGCCCAAAAAGAGAGTTTGCTTTCCGAGGTCCCGGGCAAACCAGGTCAACGTATCGTATTCGCTGGCCGATGTCATTCTCGAAAGGCTCTGGAGAAAATAGGGGCCGAGATGGCGCACGAAAAAATCGTCAAAAACGAGGAAAAGCGCGCCGGCCAAAATTAAAAATGATCCTACTGAAATAAAAAGCCTCTTGAACTTTTTGAATTCGCCTTTCCAGAACAACCCGACAACTCCCAATAGAATTATGGGCGGCACAAGATGAGCTACAATCCTGAGATTATGATAAACAGGAGTATATAGCGGGGCAAACGCGCCCATCATCGGCAATACTAAAAGCAGAAGCAAGGAAAGCATCCGGCACCTGGAACGAAGTTTACCTCGGTAGCTCCAGAGTTTGGTCAGGCCCGCCAGGGCGGCTAAGGCAATAAACGGATTGATCTGAAAAATCTTTCCAGCAAACAACTGGATATAAGTATAGGGAATAATAGTCACCGCCTTGAGCGCTCGCTTGAACTCGCCATGCCCAAGCGCCGAGATCAATCCTCGGCCCTGTACTTTGGCGGTGTAGGTTTGAGGAAAGATCGAACCCGCTACCGAGTAGTTGAAAGCAAAATAGGGGATCGTTATTACGGCGACTATGGCCAGTCGCGCCAACCAGGGGATCAGGCTTTTCCTGGGCAGCTTGAACCACTCGAAAAAATCTCTGATTGCCGCCGCGGCCACAAACAAGGCGCACTCGGGCCGCGAAAGAAAGGCCAAAGCGAAAAGTATATAGGCCAGATACGACCATTTATCCGAAAGCGATTCCGATTTGAAATAAAAGTATAATCCCCAAAGCGCTAAAGCCGAATAAAGCCCAATTTCCATTCCTGAAAGAGCGCCCCAAATTAGCTTTGAGGTAAGCGCAGTTATAATAGCAATTATTAAGGCCAGCTTGTTTTGGTTTGTGATAAGGAGTGTTAGTTTATATATCGCGATTATTGCCAGAAATTCTAAGATGATGCCAGCAAGGATCCCACTTCCGATAGGTCCCATTAGCGGCCAGAGAAGGCCCATCAGGAGAGTCCACAACGGAGCAGTGGCCCCCGACATTGGGATATCGGG
The DNA here is from genome assembly GCA_003520965.1 of Candidatus Zixiibacteriota bacterium. GTDB lineage: Bacteria > Zixibacteria > MSB-5A5 > UBA10806 > UBA10806 > UBA10806. The sequence goes on along the minus strand of DOTU01000251.1, from coordinate 4,646 downwards.
ATTGAACGAGAAGCCGTGACCGGTGGCGAGATTGCGGGCGAAGACCTGGTGAATCCAGGAATCATCGAGCGGATAGCCCGGCTCGGTTATAGTTAGGGACCAGGCTAGGTAAATAGCGCAACCCGTCAGAAACAGTGCGGCCAAAATTAAAAGATGGCGACGAGGCATACCCGGTGAATCTATTATGGACAGGAAAGCAAATCAAGGCTTTTGTGGGATATGCAATGGTTGGTTGTTCGTTGCGGAATCGGGCCAGTTGGTTCGGTAGAGGATGATAGCCCGATCGCGGGCGTCGGCAGTTTCACCAACCATATATATACCGATGGCATTCAGGATATCGGTTCTTCCGGCGATATAGCCAAAGTGCTCCGGATATATGGCCACGTAATCGACCCGGTTATGCTTGAGCATATAGTCAAACGATAATGAATCATTGAACACGGCGTTGAGCGGAAGCTCGGGCGACACGAGGCCCCGCAGATCGAATACTTTCATGCCTGAGTAGTAAGCGATTGCGCCAATATCTCCGGTGGCAACCTCGCCGTGACCAAGGCCGTGCAGCCGACGTCCAATGGCTCGATCCATCGCATTTACGCCCTCAACATTCAACGCATACTGTTGGCCATATAATATCAAAGGGATAAAAAGTGCGGCGATTATCACAACAACCAGCGATATTCGCAGCCAGCGGGCAGTCAACGCTTTTTGTGCTATCTCCAGGCTCAGGAGAAACGCAAACGCAACCACAGCCCCAAGTATAATAATATTTACTCCGGTATTTCTTACAACCCCGGCCAGGTTAGTATAATCGCTTATCGAAAAATGGGAATTATCCTGCACCAAATAACGAGCGCCGAATCCTGCTATCAATTTATCCAATAAAATTAATAGTCCTCCCAGAAAACCAAGGGCTGCTCCAACCAGTAGAGTGATTTTCCCATATCGCGATTGCACCGTCCAGAATAATCCGGCGAGTCCAAAGAGGAAAGAGATCGGAATCAGATTGGCAATTAATCTCATGCTCTGGTAAGTGGCATTTAGCACCGGGGCTATCGCCCCCATAATCGGGACATAAAGCAAACCAAAAAGCACCAGCATTATCCGCTTGGATTTCAGGCGATCATCTATTGAAATCATTTTCAGCATACCGGACATTGCAGCCAGAAATAGCAATGGAGATAGATAAATGAGATTTACCAGAAAGTCCTGAAGATAAAAATAGGGATAAGCAAAGATCGATTTTAAGAGATGCTTAAGATCGCCATTTATAAGCGCGGAAAGAAATCCTTTTCCCTGCGATTTGGCGATATAGGTCTGTGGGAAAAGAGTCCCGGTAGTGGAATAGTTGAAAATAAAATAAGGCGCCATCAATACTCCCAAAATCAAAAAGCGCCAGAGCCAGGGGGATAAGCTCTTCTTCGGCGAGCGAAGCCATTCCCAGAAATCTCGAACTGCTGCCGCCACCCAAAATAGAGCGCATTCCGGCCGGGCAAGAATTGCCAGCGAAAAAAGCAGATACGATAAATAATTCAATCGTGAATCGAACGATTCTGCCTTGAGATAGAAATATAATCCCCAGAGCGACAAGGACGAATACAGACCTACCTCCATGCCGGAGAGAGCGTTCCATATTAACGGCCAGCATATAGCGCAACCGAAAAGGAGCAGGCGGGAGAGCTTTTCATCACCAGTCAGAATTGTGGCGACCTTGTAAGTCCCGATCAACGCCAGCCAAGTCAAAAGCGCCCCCATGATTAAACCGCTGGCAACTGGTCCCAGAAGCGGCCAGATAACAGCCAATAGAAGGGTCCACAAAGGAGCAGTGGCGCCGGCAATAGGTATATCGGGATTAAACGAGAATCCATGTCCGGTGGCGAGATTGCGCGCAAAGACCTGGTGAATCCAGGCGTCATCGAGCGGGTAGCCCGGCTCTGTCACCATAAAGGACCAGTCGAAATAGATCGCGCAGCTTAAAAGAAAAAGCGCGGTAAAAAGCAGCAGTGTTCTTCGCGGCACAAGATTATTATGAGAGCAAAGAGTCTCTAAATCAAGGTTTTTATTGACAGGCAAGGTGGCCCTTTGTAAAATAGCATGTGCGGAAAGCAATTGTCATTATTCCCGCTCGCTTCGGTTCAAAGCGGTTTCCCGGAAAAGCAATAGCCCCCATAGCAGGACTGCCCTTAATTGTCAGGGTCATGCAGGCTGCGCAAAAATCCAAGCGTGTCAGCGATGTTTTTGTGGCTACCGATGACCAGAGGATCGCCGATGCAATAAAGCAATACGGTGGGAAAACATTTCTCTCTCAAAAACCTCATGCTACCGGCTCTGATCGGGCTGCCGAGTTGGCCCGGACTATTGACTGCGACTATGTGGTTGATTTGCAGGGAGATGAACCGTTTCTGCCCGCAGAAATAATCGATCAAGTTGTGCAAGCGCTTGACACTCCAGAGGTAGTGATGGCATCGGCCTGCTCGCCTCTTAAAGATATGTCCGATGCTGATAATCCTAATGTAGTTAAGGTTGTGCTGGATAAAGCGGGGGATGCGTTATATTTCTCGCGAAGCCGTATTCCATATCTCAGGGCCGACGACGGACATGCAACATCGCTCTATCGGCATATCGGGATTTACGGTTTCCGTCGGGATTTTCTTTTAAAGTACGCCAGCCTGGAACGCACACCGCTTGAGATTTGTGAGAGCCTTGAGCAGTTGCGCGCTCTGGAGCATGGCTATAAAATTAGAGTAATAATCGTTCAATCTGAATTTGTGGGAATAGATTCTCCGGAGGATATCGCTAAAGCCGAGGAGATTTTAGCCAGACAAGGAAAATGAAATGGCGGATAATAAAAAGACCAAATATATCTTCGTAACCGGCGGAGTGGTTTCGTCGCTGGGAAAGGGGATCGCGGCAGCCTCTATCGGGATGCTTCTAAAATCCCGGGGCTTGAAAATTTCGATGATAAAGTGTGATCCTTATATCAATGTCGATCCCGGGACCATGAATCCGTTCCAGCATGGCGAGGTTTTCGTTCTCGATGACGGAGCCGAAACCGATCTCGATCTTGGCCACTACGAGAGGTTTTTAGATACCAATCTCACCCGTCTCTCGAATGTTACCTCCGGCCAAATTTATGACGCGGTTATCCAGCGCGAGCGCCAGGGGGGATATCTCGGCGCCACGGTTCAGGTTATTCCCCACGTAACGAACGAAATCAAAGCGCGCATAGCTCAGATTGCCGAAAAGTACGAGGATGTCGACGTGGTTATCGTCGAGATCGGCGGGACTGTAGGCGATATTGAATCGCTCCCATTCCTTGAGGCGATTCGTCAGATGGCCTTAGAGGATGAAGATCACAATACGCTGTTTATTCATCTAACTCTCGTGCCCTATTTCGAAGGTTCCGGTGAGCTTAAGACCAAACCCACCCAACATTCTGTCAAGGCTCTACGCGAAATTGGTATTGATCCTGATATCCTGATCTGCCGAAGTCCCCAGCCGCTTACTCGTGAGGTCAAAAAGAAAATCGGGCTTTTCTGTAATGTGCCTCCTGAGGCAGTAATTCAGGATCTCGATGTTGAAAATATCTATGAATTGGCCATCCAGTTTCATCTGGAGCTTCTGGATAATCTCCTGGTGCATTATCTCAAGCTACTCTGTAAAGACCTCGATATAACTCAGTGGACAGCTACAGTCAACCGTATGAAAAATCCTGAGCATCAGGTTAGAATCGGAATCTGTGGAAAATATATCGACCTCAAGGACGCTTACAAATCGATTATCGAAGCATTCCTTCACGCGGGTGGGGCGAATAAAGCCAAGGTTGAGCTGGTCTGGATCCCTTCCGAGAAAATTTCGGAGAACGGACCTGAGACCTACCTCGCCGATATCGATGCCCTGCTTGTGCCGGGCGGATTCGGCGAACGGGGTATCGAAGGAAAGATCGAGGCTGTAAATTTTGTCCGTACCCATAACATCCCATTTTTAGGGATTTGTTTGGGATTGCAGTGCGCGGTTATCGATTATGCCAGAACTGCCTGCGGTCTCGACGAGGCCAACTCCTCGGAGTTTGCGCCGGAAACGAAACATCCGGTGATTCACCTTATGCAGGAACAGGAATCGGTCACTCGTAAAGGCGGTACCATGCGCCTGGGAAGCTACCCCTGCCGTATTACTCGAGGAACCCTCGCTCACAAGCTCTATGGCGCGTTAAATATCAACGAGCGGCACCGTCACCGCTATGAGGTGAATAACGAATATCGCAAAAAGCTCGAGGAGTGCGGCCTGGTTTGCTCCGGAATCTATCAGGAGGGTAACCTGGTTGAGATAATAGAACTGCCCAATCATCCATTTTTCATTGCCGGTCAGTTTCATCCGGAGCTAAAATCCCGTCCCATGCGGCCTCATCCGCTTTTTGTGGGATTGGTTGCGGCTGCCATAATACAAAAGAGTGTCCGTGAAGAGGCCAAAGAGGATATCGAAAAAACTATTAAAAGTTAAAAAAACAGGATCGCAATAATCAGTATGAACAATCAGGATTTAAAACGTCACGTACTTAGAACCAAACTTACATTCGAATGGCTGCTAATGCTTCTGACTGCAACTGCCGTGCTAATATTAATCTCCTGCAGCCCTGAAAAAAAGATGCA
>DOTU01000348.1 GCA_003520965.1 Candidatus Zixiibacteriota bacterium | reverse complement strand
GCGTAATGAGATGAATCTGAATCCCAATTTGTTTTTAGTGATTTATTTATTGATAGATTTCGTGCGGTCAGGACCCCGATCCTAACCGCTCCATTTAACGGCGTCAGGTTCGGGGACCTGACGCCACTGTTAATTTTATCATCTTTAAAAATGATTTTGGCCCTGAGATACGAATCTTGTTTTATCGCCGGAAGATGGGCTGCCTCACCGAGCAAGAACGGATTATACTTCAGGAATTTGACGACATAGATTTCCTGAGCCGTCTTTTCGGCCATCTCTCTGATGAACTGTTGATCATATTTATCAAAAGGCCCGTGGAAAACAATCTCTTTGCAAAACAGGCCGTAATTTAACGCTACCTGGGCAGCTATCACGCTGGCCAGGTTTTGAGATTCAAGGCTTTCGGGCGCGAAAACATCTTCACCATAGCGGTATATTAGATTGGTTGTATCGCGTCTGGAACCCAAGATAACGTTGTATGGGGCAATGAGCCTGTTTCGTTCAAGGCGAACCGGGCCGATCTCCAGACGGTCTATGACTGAGAGGATTTTGAGGGGGTCTTTGGATGATGTTAGCATGGATACCACTCAATTAAATGGGATGCGTAGGGAAGGGTAAGGGGGCTGGGCACAATAAATTGTGCCCCTACACAAAATGAAAAATGCTGTCCTTCGATTATCATACGATAATGGCTGGCATTGAGAATTAAACAGCGCTTGCTATTTGATGTTCTTTGAGCAGCGGCGCCAGTGCTTCAACAAGCTTTTCAGCACCCTCGATTAAAACGTCAACCGCCGGACGGCCAGTGCTCTCTGAAATCATGGCACAGATAGTGGCAATTTGCGAGCGCGGGATATTCTCATGATTAATCGTTATCGCCACCACCGGTTTGGACGAGACAACTTCGATAGCCTGAATCTGATGCGCCAGCGGATGAATCCTGTAATTGGGGAATCCGTCATAATGGGTTCTGGTTGGAGCGTGCTGTAAGATTATCGCGTCGGGACGTGAGGCGGCCAGAAGTTCATAGCCTCCCGGATAAGCAGGATTGAGCAGGCTCCCCTGTCCCTCGATAACGATGACCTCGGGGTGAAGTGCTTCCCAGGCCGACCAGATAACATGCTCGATCTCCCCGGTTAAGAAGTCATTTACAATAGTATCGAGCATAATACCATAGCGCACACCCTGCATCCAAGCGGTCTGCCCTGTGCCGATCATTTCCGCTGAAATGCCATCTTTGTTCAAAGCATCAACCAACATCCAGGCGGTGGTGCGTTTGCCAACTGCCGAATCGGTGCCCAATACGACAACCTTGAGCGATTTGACCTCGTCAATCTTGCAACTGAAAAAGTGCTGTTCCGACATCGGCGGCGGTTTTCTGATATCTCGTATGGTCACATGATTCGCTTTGGCCAGAGGAGCAAGTACAGGATCTTCGGAGATAAAATCATGCAGGCCGCAATCAATATTCAGGCCAAGCTCAATGGCCCGCCTAACATCGTCCCTGGCTCGCTCATTCAGCCTGCCGCCATCAGGCGCCAACCCGATAACTAGATGAGTCGCGGGTTTATCGGATTTTGCGGCCGATTGGCAGGCCTCATCGATTGAACTGAATATCGGAATGCCTTTGGATTTGCCATCGAGCATCTTACCGGCGTCTTTTCCAGCGTGGCAGGAATCGATCACGGAAAGAACATTATATCTTTTGGTAAAACGCACAAGACCGTGAGCCGTTTTCCCATTGGGAGTGCCAAATGCTCCCTCGCAATAAACGATGGCGTTGCCTTCGGGGAACTTGCTCATGTCTTCCTACCGGTCAGGATTATCACATAACGGTCACTGGGAAGAGCGTCTTTACGGTGGCGTTCGACAAAAGCCACCAAGCCCGCAGTTGAGGCCGGGAGAATACTCAGTCCCTCTCGCTCCAGAATCAAGCGAGCGTAGGAGAGCATGCTCTTATCGCTGACATCATCGGCCCAACCGCCTGTCAAGCGAATGGCATCCAAAGCTAAGTTGCCATCAACCGAATGCCAGTTAATTAGAGGCTCATTGATTGGAGTCTCATGGATCAGATCGGGATTCAGGTCTTCGCAAATAGGCGAACCTTTGAGGTAAGCCTGAACGATCGGGTTTTTGCCAAACGACGAACCTGCTATTATGCGGGGAATACGCGAGGTCTTTCCTCGGCGATAAAGGCTTAAAAAGCCTTTATAGATTCCGGCTAGGGTACTGCCGTTGGAAACAGGAACTGCCACCGCCGCCGGGGCGTCGCGAAGCTCATCGTATATCTCATAAGCGATTTCGCCGTAAGCGCGAAGCTGTAAGGCTGTATTAGCGCCGCCGGGATTGGCGTCATAAACCTCATCTTTTTCAGCCTGCTTGCGGGAAACTAATACCGCATTCTCGTAGTCGCCCGGTACCATGACGATTTCGCTTCCGTAATTTATTATCTCCTGGATCCGCTTGGTGCGGTAAGTCTCCGGGATATAAATAATACAACGAAGGCCGGCCACGGAGGCGGCCAGGGCCACGGCTACGCCATAGTTGCCGCAGGTGGCAGTGGTGATGGAATCGAAACCGCGCCGCATGGCATCCATTGCCTGGGCAAAGGCGATGCGATCCTTTTGCGTACCGGTCGGATTGCCACCGTCGAACTTAAGGAATATCTGACGCAGCCCCACCTCGCGCTCGATATTCCTGGCGCGAGCGAGCGTGGTATCGCCAATCTCGGAATCGATAATATCCTCGAACGCCTCGAGTCGCTCCTCGATATGGCGGTTTTTATCAGCAGCTACAAGCTTTTGAGTTTCAAGTTCAGGCGCTATGGTTGGGGCGAATGATGTAGCGCCATCCAAAAGCGAAAGCGACTGCCCGTTACCATTCCCCCCGCTTGGTATGATAGCTTCCTGATCATCTTTAACTGTTTTGAAATTATTCACTTATCCTCATCAATTTAAAACCCAACTAACAGCGGAATCTTTAAAAATATGCCAATGCTCAAGGCAAAGACTATGGCGGTGTCATTAAGATGAGGGTTAAACAAACGGTAGAGAAAGCGTGTATCTTATACCGGCCCCCCGGATAAAAGACCCGGTTGAGGCGAATTAAATGCTTTTGCACTTATTTTCAAGGCGGTTTCCGTCGCCCTGCTTACCTCTCTTTCCAGTCAGGCATTGCATATCGCAAGCGACTTCTATGGGTTTTTGTAGCACGTACCGGGACTGATGTCAAGAAAAAACGATATCAAGGAGACAAAAAAACAATTATTCACGCTGCAAAAATCCTCAAGTGTGTTAAACGAGAGAAGTAAAAGATATGTTTCATTTTTTGGCGATTGCTTCCTCGAACTGGAATCGAGGAAGCGGTAACTGAGGCTTATTTGGGCTTATCTTTCGGATTAATGTCGGCCTTATCGACTTCGGCTTTCAGCTCTTTGAAGAAGGATTCGAAATCCGTGGGTGTATCGTCGATAATAATCGA
>DOTU01000352.1 GCA_003520965.1 Candidatus Zixiibacteriota bacterium | reverse complement strand
ATCGCAGATAAGATAGCTTTTGCCTCGAAGGCGCGGCGGGATTACCAGCGGGGATCCCAACGGATCGCTTGGATCGAGGATTTGATCTTCCCCAACATTGCGGACCACAGTGACTACATGATCGAACCAGGCCGGCCAGGGTTGTAGCAATTCGACATCCGGAAAGCTGCCCGTGAAAACCAGCGCCGGATAGGCGTCAAATCCGGCCGCCCGACAAAGCGAGGAAAGAAGAATCGATTGATCCTTACAATCGCCAAAACGTCTGCTCAGTACTACCGAACAAATATGCGGCGTAAAATCGCCCTTGCCCATTTGCAGAGCGACATACGAAACAGAATCGGCCACAAAATTAAATAAGGCCAACAAAGTATCTTCGCGATTTTGGCAGAAGGCGCTCAGTCTCTGGGCTAGTTCTTTTAACTCACCTTCAACCTCCGGTGGTTGAATAGATAATAGGGCGAAAAATCGGCCGATCTCGGGCCAGTTGCGGGAATAATATTTATTCCTGGCATAACTGAAAATATCGGTGCTAATGGATATCTGTAATCTATCGGGGCAGGATAGTAGCTCGTCGGGCACTTCAGCCAAATCATTTGCCCAAAAACGCGCACTGCGACTCTCGGTTTCGCTTTCCACCCCATCGGCCGTGTAGCGCAGATTAACCCCTTTTTCCCAATGAAGATTTACCACCAATCGTTTAGTAACGCAATCCGTGCGGCGAGTGATGCGTGGCAGATAGAGAAGGCTTCTTATTTCAAGTTTATATTCGTAGTAGAGGCGTGAACCAACAGTGGGGGTACGCAACGAAACCGTTACGGCCTGGATACCACCAAGCCCCTTGAAGCCTGGAGCTGACGAGATACTGATATCGCGTTTGGTAATTTTGATTATCCGGCCGTCGGGAAGTTCGGTATATCCTTTGATATCCCGCGCCTCGATAAAATCGTTGAAGGGAATAATTACTTGTGCCAGGCGAATGCCGACATCGCTTGTGATCTCGAAGCTTTTATGAATCTGAACTGATGCAGTTAGATTTTGCCTGACTAAAATTTCGGTGCTATCGGAAAGGCAGATGGCGCCTTTGGCGCCGGCATCGGCATAAACCCAAAGGAGGAAAAATATCAGGAAGTAACCGGCCCTTTTTGCCGGAAATCCAGACATCCGCTCTCCTATTGCTTTAGGTAGCCGCCAATAGCCGAGACCCAACCAATGAGGTAGTTGAACCTCCCGATAAGAAGAGAGATTCTCGACATAACCGTATATCCGAAAGTGGCGCCAAACCCGATCATCAAGACCCAGATCCCCATCTTGGCGGCCCCACCGATAATCCCTTTATGCTCAGCCGAAAAGTAGAAGTAGGCCAGTCCGCACATACATCCAACAATAATGATCAACTGGCCAAATCCTTCCCAGAAAATCATGGTGCTGTTGCCATAAGCGAAAAGGATCGTCCAATCCGCCGCCATCGAGGTCCAAATACTTTTCGGGTCCATCATATTGGCTGCCACCTGGCGAACCACAAAGCTTTGGAGAAATAGCGGCAGCGCCACTCCAGCCGAGATTCCCAAAATAAATGCTATTGGCCAACGCGAAATCCAGGATGTTTTTTTCCAGAAGCGGCTAAACATAAGTATGCCGAGCAGGCCCGGCGTGATATTTACGATGAGCATGGCAAATTTGCCCCAAAATGAACCGCCCGGTTGCCCGAAAGCGCTCATCGAGGCTCCCAGAGGATCGAGCCAGAGGTCTTTTAGGGATGTATGATACAGGATCGCAATCCAGTATCCGGCGGAAACGCCGACAGTAAGATGCTCGGCAAAACGGTAGAGTGGATTATCACGATACAGAAAGGAAAAAATACAAATCGTTAAAAAGGCCGCGCCGGTCATCCAGAATAAAGTGCCAATCGTTACTATCTGCATATTATAGTCGCTTCCCCCGTCCCGTGGCGAAAAAGGCGATATTGCCAATTATAATAAATAAGATGATAAAGACATGAGCCACGCTAACCGCATCCATAGAGCGATTGGCTATATCTTTATTGCGTCCGATAAGTTTCTCGTATTCAGCCGCCCCTTTTAGCCCGCCGATTAGTCCAAAAAGCTGCTTGGATTGCAGGAAGGTGTAATAATCGGTGGCCATGACCGCGGTCACGCCCAGAGCCAGAGGGACATTATAGCGTCCGGCTGCATAGCTTATCCAGTAGTCTGCGCCCGATGTGCCGTTGATATTTATGATACAAGCGACGTTAGAGTAGTTGTTGACGCCTTTCATCATAGGGAGTTCGTCTAGTTTGGTTCCGTAATAATCTTTGGGAAACGGCTTACGGAAATTCTCTCCCATATTGAGAAGCACCATTTGCATGTATGGCTTGTATCCAAGATAAACATAATCGACACCATACTTTTTACCATATTCGGCGCTGATCATACGCAGATCCTGCTCGGCCATTACCACGCCATCGATCATAAAGGCGGTGGTCATTACTTTCAAATTACGCGAAAAGCAATGCCGCAGGATGGCCCGTCCCATTGGCTGAAGCTCGGCGGCCGTGGCAGGATCGAACTCCAGAGGCACCATGACAATTGAACCCGAAGGTAGGGATTCGATCCGATCATAAACCGACTTAACCTCCGGTGTTATCTGCACTGGCATACCGATATAATGAAGCATCGGAACGAAAGTAACGATACCAATTACCAGGTAGATCCAGCGCCGATCGACATTTATTACCTTGTACCAGAAGGATTGTGCCATTATTGTCCTCCTCCCAGCCAGGTGCGCTCGATTCCCAGAATCATCTTAAGCGATGTGGCCGCCACTCCCAGACCAACTCCTATATAGATAGCCCGTTTGGCGGCGGTATTGGGATAGTCAAGTATCAAACGTGCGATATCGGAAAACCTGAGTCCTTCCGGAAGCCAGCCTGTAATCATATCTCCTATCGGAATCCGGCCCAGCATAACAATGACGGCTGATGCCAACAGCAGGGTCGCTAAAACTGTCCTGGCTCTAAATGCGCGGTAGGCGGCAGAGGCAATAAAAAATGCCAGTAAAGCAAACATCGTGGCGATCACAGGCGAGAGAACGAAGAAGTAGATCA
>DOTU01000312.1:19723-21152 GCA_003520965.1 Candidatus Zixiibacteriota bacterium | reverse complement strand
ATTGCGAGTGCACACCGGCTCATACCTGGTATGTAACTGGTGATGTAAACGGCTCCTGCAGCTTTAGCGGCCTTGATATCACTTATATGGTACGTTATTTCAAAGGTGGGCCTGCACCAGTCTCCTGCCCTGATTGCCCGCCGGTGCATAGATAGACATAGCAAAAATACCAAAATACAAATCGGGCCTCTCAAATTTCGAGAGGCCCGATTTAAATATGCCTCAGAATGGAAGGTTTTTTGACCGACATCCTGAGGCATTATTTCTTTACTCAGATAAGACTAATCCTACTTCTTCCTCTTCTCAAAATCGTCAAGGGCCGCCTTGACAGCCTCCTCAGCCATCACGGAGCAGTGAATCTTGACCGGTGGCAAGCCGCCGAGAGCCTCAGCCACTGCTTCGTTGGAAATCTTCATCGCGTCCTCCACCTTTTTGCCAATCAGCATCTCGGTTAGAATCGATGACGACGCAATCGCCGCGCCGCAGCCGAAAGTCTTGAATTTGGCATCGACGATGATCCCGTTTTCGATCTTAAGATAAAGGCGCATCATATCGCCGCAGGTCGGGTTGCCAACATCGCCAACGGCGGAAGCATCCGCTATCTCGCCCATATTGCGGGGGTTGGCAAAATGGTCCATAACCAAATCCGAATAAGGAAACGGTTTATTCATCTAATAACTCCTTTTTTTCTCATATAATCACTATAACTTGGCGACATCGCCAATAGCTTTTCGACAATTCCAGGCGTAATTTCGATTACATAATCAACATCGCTTTCGGTATTGTATTTACTAAGCGAGAACGTAATCGATCCAGCACAAATATCGTTAGGCACACCAATCGCGGTCAGCACATGCGAGGCCACCAAATCCTCCTCATCTCGTCCCTTAAGATTAGAACTGCAAGCCGAACCGGACGAGGCCATGACCCCCTTCATATTAAGCAGCAGTAATAGCGATTCTCCCTCGATATGCTCAACCCAGAATGATACATGACCGGGAAGACGTTTTGTTGCATGTCCCGTAAAATGGATAAAAGGTATCTTCGCAGCCAAACCATCCCAAAGCCGCTGCCCCAGTCGAGTAAGCTCTTTATCCCATTGGACGCGATTTTGAGCTATTAGCTCGCAGGCTTTGCCCATAGAAGCTGCGCCTGCAAAATTCTCTGTTCCGGGACGGAGCCCCATCTCCTGATTACCTCCTTCAAACAAAGCGGCAATCTGCTTTCCGGCATAAAGCGCTCCGACCCCTACAGGAGCATACATATTGTGCCCTGAAAGAGTCAAGAGATCGATGTTTTGTGCCTTTATATCGATTTCAAGCATTGCCGCCGCGGTAGTAGCATCGCAGTGGAACGTGGCGCCATATTTCCTGCAAATCTCACCGATTTGAGTGATATCCTGAATCACTCCGATTTCGGGATTAGCCAT
>DOTU01000312.1:2608-19418 GCA_003520965.1 Candidatus Zixiibacteriota bacterium | reverse complement strand
CCGCCCTGATCAACATCTAAAAAAGTGACCTTTTGCCCATTCCGTTTTAGCCGGTTGGCTTGATTCAATATTGAAAAATGCTCGATTGACGAGACAACAAGTTGATGATTCTGATTGGCCTTGATAAAACCTGATATAGCCAGATTATTCGCCTCGGTAGACCCTGAGGTAAAGATAATTGAACTGGCATCAGCCCCAATTAAGGAGGCCACTTGGCCGCGAGCTTGATCTAAAATCCTGGCCGCTGAAATTCCCGCCGAATGAATGTGCGATGACGGGTTACCGGCGCGAGAGGTCAGCGCTTCGTTTAAAACCTCGATTACAGCAGAATCAGGAAAAGTTGTATTGATATTATCGAAATAAACAAACCGCTCGGCCATGTCTACCCCTTTGGAGAAATCGAACTGAGCTTGGTTGATTCGAATACGTTTCTAAGCGCCTTTGAAGCCTTCTGCCAAACCGGGTATAACCCGCATGTAGAAAGCTCCGAACAGCGTCCGGTTCCTTCCAAGCAGAGATTTAACGCCAGCGGCCCCACCGAGGCCTCGATAACTTCGAGCAGACTAATCTCGGATGGGCGCCTGGCAAGCGTATAGCCTCCCCTGGCTCCCTTAACAGCAATCAAGAGATTGGCTCTTGTCAGGTCCTTTAGGATTTTCGCCAAAAAATGCCGAGGTACATGGCTGTTTTCTGAAATCTCATCGATTGTATGCGGGCTGGTTCCCTTGATCTCAGCCAGGTAAGCCATCGCTTTAAGGGCGTAATCACCTTTTCTTGTAAATTGCATAGAACACCTTTATCGGTCGTCTTAGTCCATCAAATTATAAAAAAAATATCTACTTAGTATCCTTATCGGGCAACCTTACCGAAAGAATATCCTCAGCCAATGAGAGCGCTACCCCTGAAAGCATTACCTCCACACCGAAGCTTGTAAAATCGTCGGAGATTAATTTGCGATCGACATTAGAATAAAGCGAACAGGCCGCCTCACGCTCCACAACAAGACCGGAAATCTTCCCCAGGCACTCCGAAATGAAAGTCACTTCCCCGAGTTCTTGCGAAAGCACATAACCTGTGCAGTTGTGAAGCTGAAGGTGGCAACTACCGGTATAGACTACCACCAACGGGCCCTTGGCGTTATCGCTTAACGATACTTCCGGATAAATTTCCAAAGAAAGCTGTCTCTTATCGGAACGCTGAACGAGCTTGAGACGGAAATGATCGCGATCATCCGCAATCTCCAGATTTCCCAGACATGTCGCTATTTTCGCGATATCCTCTTTAGTGAAAACCGGATCACTCATTTGGCATCAGTTTTATCTTCTGGTTTCGGAGCCTCAATTTTGGTTTTCGATGGGTCAGTCGAATCGATTTCCGATTGAACCTCGCGCATCGATTTTTTAAATTCCCTGATTCCCTTACCCAAATTCTGGGCAACTTCCGGGATACGCTTGGCGCCGAAGAGCACAAGTACAATCAGGAAAATAACCAGTAACTCGCCGCCTCCAGGCATAGAGAGTAAAACTTGACTATTCATTAAAACACCTCATGGTTTATAGATACCACCATTTGAAGTATATTATAACAAGGATTATCATTAAAAGCGACACAAAATTGATCTTTATCAGCAAGCCAAAAGCCAGGGAAATACTATAAAGATTGATGTAAATTGGTTCCTGTATTTCATTTACGCTGACCCCCCGTTGACCGATACCGATATCCATGCTCTTGACAAACAGGGTTTTCACAGCCCCATCAGGCAGGTATTCGCCGATAAGCTGCCCCAAAAATCCGCCCACTATCGCCGCCATAATCAGTGAGATGATTATAAATTTGATTTCCTTATCTCGCAACTGCACCTCCCGCAACCTGTAAACATAACGATTTTATAAGTGCCAGCCCATCGGATGAACCGAGTATCGCCTCCGAGGCGCGCTCCGGATGAGGCATCATACCAAACACGTTTCCATCTTCATTAACAATTCCCGCGATCCCGTTAATCGATCCATTGGGATTAGCCCCGCTGGTCACCGCCCCGGCGCTATCGACATATCGAAAAAGTATTCTGCCTGATGTTTCAAGCCGGGTGATATCAGAATGATTTGCAAAATATCCGCCTTCGCCATGAGCCACAGGCATGCGCAGTAGCGTTCCCGGCTTAATATCTGCAGTTATAAGCGGCCTATCGGTTTCGACGCGCAGAATAACTTCTTTGCAAACAAAGCGAAGCCCGTTATTACGAAGTAACGCGCCTGGCAAAAGGCCAGATTCGGTGAGGATTTGGAAACCGTTGCAGATTCCTAATACCACTCCCCCGTTATGAGCAAAATCGAACACTTTTTTCATTATAGGAGAGAAACGGGCAATCGCTCCGGCTCGTAAATAATCCCCGTAGGAAAAACCGCCGGGAAGAACAACAATATCGCTATTCTCAAGATCATGCGAGCCATGCCAGAGATAAATCGGCTCAACTCCAGAAACCAGCTTAAACGCCCGGTAGGCATCGTGGTCGCAGTTGGATCCCGGAAAAACGACTACTCCTACTTTCAACGAACTACCTCTACCTCAAACCGTTCTATGATCGGATTGGCTAATAGCTTCGAGGCCGCGTCGCCCGCAATCTTTTTGGCCTCAACCTCCGTTTCAGCATCGAGCTCAAGCTTGAACATCTTTCCGGTTGAGACCTGGAGCACATTTCCGAATCCAAGGTCTTGCAGGGCACGCCCGATTGTGACTCCCTGCGGGTCCAAAACACCATCCTTTAAAAAAACTCTTATATTGGCAGTAACCTTCATGATTCCTCTTTTCCGCCCTTAGCTGTCTTTGGGCTACGTTGCCGGTATTTTTCTTTTTTTCCGAAAAGTAAGGCAAACAGAAGTTTTCCGATTCCGTAGAGAATGTAAAGCAGGCCCAGAGGAAATATCACCAGCGACGCGTTAATCATTATCCCAATGGCTGCCGCTATCAAGAGAATCACCTTTATTCTATTGGTTGGCTTGCTGAAATCAAAACGGGGCATCGCCTCAAACTCGACAGTTGAAACCATCAAGGCGGCAGTGGCTAAAATTACGATTATAAAAAACTTCTCCATCCGAATCTCGCCCCAGATCTCATAAGAAAACAGGATATACGAGATAATTACAATCGCGGCCGACGGCACCGGCAAGCCCAAAAAATTGGCTTTCTTTTCAAGCGTTGCTGAGAGGTTGAACCGAGCCAGCCGAAACGTGGCGGCCATTAAAAACACGAAACCCAGAATCCAAGCCCAATTACCATGTTTTATCAGGCCGAAACTAACCAGAAGTACCGCCGGAGCCACTCCGAATGAGACAACATCCGTCAGCGAATCGAGCTCTACTCCAAAGCGCGAATATCCCTTGGTGAAGCGCGCTACAAGACCGTCCAGGAAATCAAAAAAAGCGGCCAGGACAATCAACCAGACCGCCTCGAAAAGATTATTGTTAGATAGTCCGCCGGGAGTATCCAAAGCTTTTGCGGATGTGATAATAGACGCAAATCCGCAAGCCAGGTTGCCCATGGTAAACATGCCGGGCAGGATGCCTTTGAAATTTTTCACGATAGATTTCCCAAAATAGTTTCTCCGGCTCTGACCTTCTGGCCAAGCCTGATATCGATTTTCGAACCTGGTGGAAGGGTTAGGTCAACCCGGCTTCCGAAGCGAATCAGGCCAATCCTCTCCCCTACGGTAAGTTTGTCTCCGGGCTTTTTATTGCAAATCGTACGCCTGGCAATATACCCCGCAACCTGGTTCATCCACACTAACCCTCTTGAGGTTTCGATTTCAATCTCATTGCGTTCGTTTTCGTTCATTGCTTCCTTGCGGAATGCTCCGTGAAACTTCCCTTTACGATGCACTACGGAATTGATTACTCCCTCCACCGGCGAACGATTGACATGAACATTGGTGATCGAAAGAAAAATCGAGAGCGACGGGTTTTCGCTCTCGCTGTCAATTCTTATAATTTTTCCATCGGCGGGAGAGACTACCAGGTTCTCCCCCTGGGGGACTTTTCTATCCGGGTCGCGGAAAAAAAGCATGACAAATAATCCGAGATAAAATAATAAGGCTGCCAAATAAAGCAGCGGAAGAGATGACATCGATTGAAAAAAGATAACGAATAGAATTACCCCTGCTATAAAAAATGGAAGTGGAAAGAGATATCCTTCTTTTGTCATTTTTCGGTCGCCCTTCTTATTACCTCATCAGCTCGCCTTGTATAGTAGCTATAATCGAATAGGCTGTCAATTTCTTTTACTTTAAGGTGCTTCCTGATCTCCGGTGATTCCCCGATTAGCTTCCTGAAATCTACTCCCTCATCCCAGCTTTTCATAGCCAGATTTTGGACCACTTTGTACGCTTCTTCCCTACTGGGCATCCGTTCAGTGAGGGCAAGAAGGACCCGTTGGGAGAAAATTAAGCCATGTGTGATATCAAGGTTATGACGCATCCTATCGGTATTGATTACGAGGTTGGAAAGGACGCCATAAAGCTTGTGCAGCATATAGTGCAAGAGCGTAGTCGAATCGGGTATTATTATCCGCTCAACCGAGGAGTGGGTGATATCTCGCTCGTGCCAGAGGGACATATTCTCCATGCCGGCTAAAGCGTTACCCCGCAATACCCGCGCCAGTCCTGCCAGACGTTCGCAGGTAATCGGGTTTTTCTTATGAGGCATAGCCGATGAGCCTTTCTGTCCTTTTGAAAAGCCCTCCTCAAGCTCCAGTATCTCAGTTCTCTGGAGATTTCTGATCTCCGTGGCGATCTTTTCCACGGTCCCGCCGATAACAGCCAGAACCGCCAGGAAATGAGCGTGCCTGTCTCGCTGGACGACCTGGGTTGATACTTCGGCTGCATTAAGGCCGAGCTTCTTGCAGACCAGCTTCTCCACCTCTGGTTCGATATGTGCGAAATTCCCGACTGCTCCGGAAAGCTTGCCCACTGATATCTCTTTAATCGCCGCGTCAAGCCTCTTAAGATCCCGGACCGTTTCGGCGTACCAGAGAGCGAGCTTTAAACCGAATACGGTAGGTTCGGCATGAACCCCATGCGTACGGCCGATTGTCAACGCATCTTTGTACTTAGGCGCCATTTCTCGCAAAAGTCCCGAAACCGCCCTTAGCTTTTTCCCGATCTCCAAGCCCGCTTGTTTCATTAAGTATCCAAGCGAGGTATCGAGAATATCAGATGATGTCAATCCTAGATGAATATATTTCGCGTCCGGTCCGATATATTCGGCAACATTAGTTAAAAAGGCGATGACGTCGTGATTGACTTCAGCCTCAATAGCCAAAATCCGGTCGGCGTCGAAATTGGCTTTCTTTTTAATTTTGGCCAGCGCCTCTTTAGGAATCTGTCCCATCTCGGCTTTAACCTCGCAAACGGCAAGTTCAACCTTTAGCCAGGTAGCGAATTTATTCTCTTCCGACCAAAGGGCGGCCATCTCCGGCAAGCTATAACGGGCAATCATTGCTTTTGAGCTTTCTCCCAATCGGCCAGGAAGTTTTTCAGGCCGATATCGGTTAATGGGTGATTTAGCAGCTTATCAAAAACCGCGTACGGCATTGTACAGATATCAGCCCCGATCATGGCCGCTTGTACCACATGCATCGGGTGACGGACCGAGGCTACCAGGACTTCGGTCTCGTAACCATAGTTATCGTAAATGGTGATTATCTCGGCAACCAATTGCATTCCCTCGGAGGAAATATCATCAAATCGCCCAATAAATGGTGAGATGAAACTCGCCCCCGCTTTAGCTGCGATGAGAGCTTGTGTCGGAGAAAAGCAGAGAGTGACATTGACCTTGATCCCTTCCGAGGTTAAGGTTCTGATGGCGTTCACGCCGGTCTTTATGATCGGGATTTTAACTACGATATTATCGGCGATCTTGGCATAGTCGCGTCCCTCGCGAAGCATCCCTTCCGTATCGGTAGCAGTGACCTCCGCTGAGACCGGCCCCTTAACAATACCAACGATTTCCTTCAATATCTCCCGGTACGGCTTTTTCTCTTTGGCTAAAAGCGACGGATTCGTGGTTACACCGTCGAGTAACCCCAACTCATTAGCTTTACGAATCTCGTCAACGCTGCCTGTGTCTAAGAAAAATTTCATAAAATATTCCTTTCGTAGCCTACTCCGGCCAGATAAAGACCGCAAGCGGGCGCGATATATTTCGCCTTATTTTGTATTTTCAAACTTAGCATGTCCGCAAAATCCGAAATGCTTATTCGTCCTTCGCAAACGGCTATCATCGTTCCTACCAAAAGCCTGACCATATTGTGCAAAAACCTGTTAGCGGAGATATCAAACCGCAAAAAACCGCCATGACGAGACCAGACCGCTTTGAATATCAGACACTCGTTACTTTCCTTAAGCGATTTTGTCTTGCAGAAGTTTTCAAACTGCCTTGATTCCACTATGATTTCAGCCATTTTGTTGAGCAACGATAGATCCAATCGGCGCTCCATTGTCCAGGCAGATTCCTTATTTATTGCTGAAAGCCTCTCGCATATCAAATATCGATAAGCTCGCCAGGATGCGTCTCTTCGAGCATCAAATGACCAGGGTACCTCGCGGCAGGCAAGCACCACCACATCCGATGGCAGCATCCGGTTTAGCCGACGCTTAATATCCACTACTGCCATCTGATTTTGGGTCGTAAAATTGGCATATTGCGCTAGCGCGTGAACACCGGCATCCGTACGTCCTGAGCCGGTGATCTTGACTTTATGCTGTAAAAATCTCTCCAAACTAGCCTTCAATACTCCCTGTACCGTGCGTTCATTCTCCTGCCATTGCCAACCGGCAAAATTCGTCCCACAATATTCGAGTTTCAGAAGAATATTGCGTCGTCCATCTAATCCGGCAATTCGGCGGCTTCTTTTCGCTAACTGCGTCACTTATGTCCGCCACCCGGCGATAAGAATCACAATCGATATCGATATTGTGATAACGCTTCCAATGGTTATTCTCGATGGCCCGAAAACCGCCCTCGAATATCTGGTGGCATATCCCTTAATATTTAACGCCGCAGAGGCCATTTCGGCTCTCTTAAAGGCACTGACGAACATCGGAGCAATTAATAGTGTCGCAACTCTGGCTTTATGCGCGAGGCTGCCTTTGATATCCAAACCTCGCGTTTTGAATGCCAGAATAGTCATCTGGCTTTGACGCGACAACTGCGGCAGAAAACGGATCGCCAGAAAAAACGAGAGCGCCAATGTCCCCAACGGACGCTTCAAAGGGCCTGATAACCTTGCCAATCGCTCCACAGGCGAGATAAGCTCAAACGGATCAATCAGCAAAATGATACCTGCTGAATATGCAAAAACCAGCAGTTTTAAACCGTAAAGCAATCCATCCCTGGCCCCTTCACTTGTAGCATTAAAAAACAAAATCCTAAATACAGGCTGACCGCTTCTGGAAAACAGATGCAGGATGAAGACAAATATAAAGAGAATTAACGCATACCGGCCAAGCTTTAAAATATCTCTTACCTGGCCGCCCCAGGATAATATTGCGAGGACGCCAAATATCAGGAGCAAGCCCGGATAAAACAAGCTTTGGGTAAAGATGGCTCCCAAAGCCAGCGACAGACTAAATATAAAGCGCGATAACGCGCCCGCCGCCAGATCAGTAAATTGATAATCCTTTGCTGTTAGCACCAAGTAAAAATAACATATCTATCGTCAATTTTCAAGCACGCAGATTGTACTATATTTCCCTATTAATCTTGCTTGGAACGTTTTGCAGATATATCTTGTCTCACATGTCACGCGTTGATAAAGATTTCAGACGTAATTTCTCAATGGGGGTTATAAACGGCGCTTTATTTAACGCCTCAGCCGCCTTTCTTTCAGGCACCACGATTTTGCCGGTCTTCATCTCCCAATTAACCAACTCCAAGATACTAATCGGCCTTTTCTCCACAATTGACGGTTTCGGATGGTTTTTCCCGCAGCTTTTCGCAGCCCTGTTTATAGTCCATCGTACCAGGGTCCTGGGCTTTTACAATAAATTATCCTTTTTAAGACTGGGCTTCTTTGGAGCGGCAATCGCGGGGTTATTTCTTTTCAGCGGTAGCTCCAAAGGAATGCTGATATCATTTGGCGTAAACTATGCCCTTTTATCGATAGCAGCAGGATTCGCCGGAGCAGCATTCACCGAAATCGTGGGAAAAACGATACCAGTAAATAAGCGCGGAAGCTATTTCGGCCTGCGCATGTTTATTGGTGGGACAGTGGCAGCCTTTGAGGGGCTTATTATCAAGCGGATTATCTCGGCCTATCCGTTTCCATCCAATTTTGGGTACATGTTTATTGCGGCCTGGGTATTGATGCTTTTGGGCTTGGCAACTTTTGGATACGTTCGAGAGCCGGAAACCAAAGACACCATTGATAAAGCCAGCCCTCACCAGCAGTTGAAATCCGCCCTTTCGATATTTAAAAAGGACAAGAACTTCCGTCGCCTGCTCTGGTCGAGGGCTGCTGTTAACACCTATTATCTTTCCTCTCCATTTTACGTAGTCTTTGCTATAACCAAACTTGGGGCCTCCAGCTCCATTGCCGGTGTCTATTTGACGGCGCAGATGATAGGATACCTGGCCTCGAATATCCTCTGGGCCTGGCTTTCAAATCACATTTCAAATAAAAAGGTGATAGTGGTAGCTGGCATAGTGACATTCTTGCCGCCGCTAATCAGCCTGGCCGCTGCCCATTTCCCCTTCAATCCTTATGCTTATGCGATCGTCTTTTTCCTTTTGGGATGCGCTGAGGCTGGTATCGGTATGGGATATGTCAACTATCTTCTGGAAATCACAGCGGAGAAGGGACGCCTCTTATCAATTGGCTTGATGCATACTCTCATCGCGCCAACTGTTTTTTGTTCGGTACTTGGAGGACTTTTAAGCCAGGTCTTTTCGCTTAAACTATTATTCTTCATCGTCTGTTTGACCACAATATCGGCATACTTTATTTCGATTAAGCTTCGCGAACCAAGAATCAAACGCGATATCGAGTTAATGCCGGAATCAATACAAGACTGAACAAACAAATTCCATAAGTATCGTATTATTTTTAACGATTTAATTCGCTTTTGTAGGGGCACAATTTATTGTGCCCTTCCATATCTATAATAATTAGATACACAATAGGATGGAATATTAGCGCATCAACTTTTCATTCGCCCTATAGCATTTTGTCAAGTTCAGAAATCACCCGTTCCGGTGTAATCTTATCGAAACAGTATTTCTGAGGCTGGTAACACGGCCGTTTCCCATGAACACTGCATGGAGAACAAATGACATCATCGCAGATAACTTTGGACCCGGGAAGCGACGGTGCAAATCCGAGACGCGGATTCGTTGGCCCAAATATTGCCAGGGCCGGTGTACCAACAGCGTTAGCCAGATGCATCAGACCTGAATCATTGGTTAGAGCCACCCTGCATTTAGATAGCAAAGCCCCAGCCTCCAATAAACCAAGTTTGTTGGCCGCCGAAAGCCTGGGATGTTTAATGCCCAAATTCGGTTCAAATTCATCACCCAGGGCGCTGAAAACTATGATAACTGATTCCGGATTCTTGAGTAGTAATTCGGCGACAGCCCGAAATTGCGACGCCGGCCAACGCTTCTCGTAATGCCTGGCGCCCGGGCAAATTGCGATCCGTTTGTTGTTATCCGGTATTTGGGATAAGAATTCATAAGCTAAACTACGAGCCTCCGGTGATAGGCTCATAACCGGCGGCGAGAGTTTCGCGTCTATGCCCAGGGGCTGCAGAGCCGAAAGGTATGCCACAATCGTATGATCGACCGCGAGTTTCAGATGCGATCTTCGCACCACCATCTCGCGCGCCAGCCGACGTTTCTTATAGCGTAATTTGCGAATCGGGAATAGCCTGGCTCCAAGAGTGCATGAACGAAGGTTAGCCTGCAAGTCAATTAAAAGATCATATTTCCGCGGCGCCAGGTTTGATATAACCTTATTAAATGGATGCTCATTATCGAATGTGTGTATAGATGTTATTGCGGGATGATACTGTACAATAGGGGCGTAAGCCGTCTTAGTTACAAAATCGATCTGGCAATCGGGAAACTTCTCTTTGAGACGATTTAAAACAGGCAGAGTCAGGATGACATCTCCAAGGGAGCTTTGACGGAAGATCAATATTTTTGTAGGCGTTTTCACAAAAGGATTAAGCCTAATATTCCCAGAGCGAGACAATAAAGTCCAAAGTAAAAAAACTTGCCCTTTTTGATTACCGAAAGCAGAAACGCAATCGATAAATATCCCACAATACCTGCAACCAGCATACCCAAAAGATAGGTATAAATTACGGACGACGATGAAGCAACCTTAAAAAACTCCGGTAACTCAAGTACAGCCGCTCCTCCGATTGCGGGTATGGATAGCAGAAACGAAAACTCCGCGACAGTCTCTTTTGATATTCCCGAAAACATCCCGGCCGCAATTGTGCTACCGGAACGCGAAATCGCTGGTATGATGGCAATCGCCTGAGCGATACCCATAAATAAGGTATTCCAGTTGTTCAGGCGACGGCCCCTGTCTCTGGCCCAAATAGTGGCCAGTAGAATTACTCCGGTTACCATGAATTCAACCGATGTCCACCTGATTGAGCTAAATGATTCCTCAAGCATCTTTTTGAACAGCAGTCCAAATATTACCGCCGGTATTGTACCCCAAATAAGATACCAGACAAGCTTCAGGTTTTCCTGTTGCTCGGGCGTTTTGTCGTTTTTCCATAATGCAAGGATTGAGAGGAGCATTGCCCAAATCCTCTTTCTAAAAAAGAATAGGACAGCAACGAGTGTCCCGATATGGACCATTACCTCAAAAACGATATCACCTTTTTTTATATTCAGCAATCGCTCGCCGAATACCAGATGGCCCGATGACGATACCGGTAAAAATTCTGTAAGCCCCTGCACCAATCCCAATATGATGCTTTGCCACAGGTTCATATTATCTATTCTCCGCTAATTTATAATTCAAAATCGACTCCCAGGAAAAATGCAAACGGATCATCAAATTGGAGCTCGGCAATTGCTTTGGTAGTTCGATTCAACTCAAACGAGGCTCCCATATTTAGCCCGATTTCAAGATCGGTGTTGGAATGCCCTCCACTTACACCAACTCGTTGAAAACGAAGGTTCAGGCGGCCATACGGTTCGAGAATACGGCCATTGTGCAATTTAACCGGATACGATCCGATAGCATTGGCTCCCACGGAAAAGATATTAAAATCGTTAACTACCAGAACTTCGCCCAACCCGCCCAGCGAAAGATCAAATGGATCGCGCAGGCTTTTCTCCATGACTTTATACTTGAAATCAAATGCGAAATCGAGTCCGGCATTATCGTTCAATCCCCTGTCGAGGTCCAGCACTCCAAGCTTGAAGCCGATATCAGTATATGCCCCCACGCCGTAACGATACTGCCCCAACAGTCCAATTGCGTGATCATAAATCCCAGCGTAAACCCCGGTCTTCGATGTCCCTTCCGGGGTTGTGCTGGCGGTTGACAGTTGCCCCGAATATTGGGCAAACACCTGCGAAACCGATAATAACCCCATGCCCAAGGTCAGATACAAACGTTTCAAATTTCCTCCTCCGTATTTCAATATTTGTTATATCCTTTAGAATTAAAAACCAACCAACTTGGTCGGTTAAAACACCAACGGGCTAACGCCCCGTTATTTATTCATCAGCTTTAAATATAAATGTCACCATCTGAAGAGGCGTTTCTTTGTCACGGCGATACGAGTAATATCTTTCACTCCTGCAATAAGTGCATTCATCGAGACCCTTTATATTCCCAATTCCCAGTTCTTTAAATTTGTTTCCAACGGCCTTTCTTAATGCGACATATTGCTTGTCATTGCGATTTCTGACATACTGCTCATCAAATAGCATGGCCACATCCGGCCCAACCTCGAAGCAACAATCATCGATCCCAGGCCCGATATAAACCTGAGTTGACCCTAAATCCATATTTAACTGATCTGCCTGCTGGAAAATATTCTCCACTATCCCGCCGACAAAACTGCGCCAACCGATATGTACTGCGGCGAAATATCCTGTTTTGGAATCAGCCAGTACCACCGGCAGACAATCGGCCGTAGTGACACTGAGGCAAATATCTCGTCGGCAGGTGATTACTCCGTCGGCTTCGAATTGATAATCATCGATTTTGTCATCGATAGCGATCAGATCAACTCCATGAATTTGTTTGGGGATTATGAGACGCATATCCCCTGGAATGAGATCGCGTCCGATAAAATGGTAGATATCGTCCTGGTCTTTCCATGTGCCCTTTATTGTTATCCCGGCGGTAAAACCAAGGGGCCTTAACGAATCAAACATAATATAAGGATTTGGCCGCTGATTATTCATCATCTAACCCTTGTTAAAATCGGATATGCCTTCTCTATCTACCGAAAGTACACCATTGACATGTCTAATTTTGTCTAACGCCTTCGAAAGCTGACTGTAGTTTTGTATTTCCACCACAAAATGTCCGATTGCCGGAGACTGCCCAACGGCGATCTCCCCTCCCCTGACATTGATATCCACGTCTGATATTGCCTCAGTAATATCTTTCAGGATATTCTTCCTGTCGTTAACCAAAGCATAGAGACGCACCAGAAATGATTGACCTTTCTCGACATCCCATTCGACATCGACTCGTCGCTCCGGCTCTTCGAGAATCGCCACAGCATTCTGGCAATCGGCGCGGTGAATCGAAAGGCCGCGGCCGCGGGTCACAAATCCGATTATCCTCTCGCCGGGAACCGGTTGGCAGCAGGATGCGAAACGGTACATCAGATTTCCAACTCCCGCCACCCTGACACCTCTGCTTGTACCCCGGGCTTGATCGATAAATCTTTTTACCAGCGATGGCTCGCCTTTTTCAGGCTCCGGCGGCGCGATTTTGTTAATCAGAGTTTGCAGCGATGTCGATCCTGATCCGATTGCCGAAAGCATTTGTTCTGTGTTGGTAAAGCCGTTCATTGCCGCCAGGTCACTCATCTCAGTTTCGGTTAACAGCGCCAAACGATGCTTTTTAAGTTCGCGTTCAAACATCTCCTTGCCCAGAAGAATCGATTGCTCGAACCCTTTTTGCTTGAGCCAATGCTTGATCTTGGTTTTTGCCCGAGTAGTCCTGACTATCTTAAGCCAATCCTGACTTGGCGCTTGATGTGGTGATGTTTTAATCTCGATCTCATCGCCGCTCTCAAGTCTGGTGGTCAATGGCACGAACTTGCCGTTAACCTTGGCTCCTACACAATGGAAACCGACATCCGAATGCACCACGAATGCAAAATCAAGCGGCGTAGAGCCGCGCGGAAGCTGTTTGAGCTCACCGGCAGGCGTATAAACGAAAATATCTTCCTGAAAAAGATCAACCTTGAGATATTCCATGAACTCCTCAGGGTTGGTCATCTCACGTTGCCATTCGAGAATCTCGCGCAGCCAGGCCATCTGCCGATCAAGTTCTCCCTGGGTTTTTTTTCCTTCTTTATATAACCAGTGCGCCGCGATACCGTATTCGGCTGTATAATGCATGGCATGGGTCCGGATTTGGATTTCGATCATCTTGCCACGCGGCCCGATTACGGTCGTATGCATCGAGCGATACATATTTGATTTCGGATTGGCTATATAATCATGGAATCTGTCCGGCACCGGCGCCCACATAGTGTGGATTATCCCCAGCGCATGATAGCATTCGGTAATCGTGTCAACCACCACTCTCATTGCCAGAAAATCATAGATCTGCTCAAACGGTACTCCACGGTGAACTATTTTGCGATAGATCGAATAAGAATGTTTGGCTCGCCCGGTGATTTCGGCCTTAATATTGGCGCTTTCCAGAGCAGCCTTAAGGGGAATTGTCAGGTCCTTAATATAGGCTTCGCGCTCATCGCGACTCTCGGTGATCTTCCGCTCTATTTCAGCATACTCTTTGGAATTTAGATACTTAAATGCCAGGTCCTCAAGCTCAAACCGCACCCGCGCCATCCCAAACCTGTGAGCCAGCGGGGCATAAATCTCACGAGTTTCCAACGCGATTCGCTTACGTTTCTCCTCGGGGAGATGCTCCAGGGTCCGCATATTGTGCAGCCTGTCAGCAAGCTTAATGACAATAACCCTGATATCTTTGGCCATCGAAAGCAGCATCTTTCGAAAATACTCAACCTGCTGCTCGGCCAGGCTCTTAAATTTGAGCTCTGACATTTTTGTCAGGCCGTCTACAAGCTGAGCAATCTCTTCGCCGAATTCGCCTTTGATCTCCTCGACGGTGGCTCCGGCATCCTCGATTGCGTCGTGAAGTAGCCCAGCGGCAATCGTGGCCGAATCCATATGTTGCTCGGCTAAAATGAACGCGACATTCAGGCAATGCTCTACGAATGGATCGCCCGATTCCCGAAACTGCCCCGCATGAACCCGATCCGAGAATTCGTACGCCTTTCGCACCAGCGCTATATCGATATTGGCGTTGTACGATTCAACCGCGATTATGAATTCGGCTAAATTCATTAGTTTACAAGCTCCAGATTTAAAACTTCTTTCATCCGCTCAAACGCCGCCTCGGGTGATATCTGTTTCAAACAAGTACATCGCTTTAAACTCGATGAGCGGCAATTATCACCCGACGGTAGCATTATACCCTCAGGATGCCTTCTTGGTCCCCATCTTCTTTCATCTATATTGGCATGACGCGGGAAAAAAGCCAGGCTTCTCGTCCCCAGAGCATCCGCTAAATGCAGCGGACCCGTGCCGCCAGAGATTAATAGCTTTGCCCCACGCAGAATTCCGGCCAATTCACCAAGATTTGTTTTATTGCAA
Organism: Candidatus Zixiibacteriota bacterium; assembly: GCA_003520965.1. Lineage (GTDB taxonomy): Bacteria > Zixibacteria > MSB-5A5 > UBA10806 > UBA10806 > UBA10806. The sequence goes on along the minus strand of DOTU01000312.1, from coordinate 4,530 downwards.
AGGTTCAGGCATCCTTTAAAATCACCAAGGTCCGTTTCCAGACCTGTAATAACGACCTTAAAATCTGTTTCTCTCAAAATCAGCTTTGCCAATTCCCTGTAATAATCCACCGGCCAATTGGGAGCCGACCCCATAGACCCCGGGTGAATTACAATATATCCCTTTATACTCCCCGCAACAAGCCTTCCGGCCGCATATTTGAGATTTTCCGGAAGTGTTACCGAGGGTAGCAAGCCGGAAACGTCGATTCCCAGCGGTTTAAGCATCACCAAGTCGAGATCGGTTTGATGCTGGCCGGTCCCTCTTCGCCGAAGATTAACCCGCCTATTATAGAAGAATGAATATAATCTGCGACCGGTTCCGATACGATTTGAAATTCCGGCGAAAAAACCGGCCGCAGCTGTTCGCCATGATGATTTCAGTTCGATAAGCGTATCGAATTCCCCCTGCCGTAACAATCGAACCAACTCGTCAATTCTGAGGCGTTGACCGGAGTTGCCATCCAGTAGCCACTCATCAATATAGCTGACCATTGGTGCAATTGCGGCCGGACCCGGCGCTGCAAAATAGGTAATGTGAGAATCTGGAAACTTCTCTTTTATTGCCTTTGCCACTGGAAGCGAGAGAATCAGGTCACCCAAATGATCGGGACGAATTATTATGATATTTTTCGGTCTCACTTGACCGGTCCTTCATGGTGCAGCTGACGTAACTTTGCGTATTTTGTGAATACATTAAACGACGATAAACCCGCTAACAAAAAACCGTGATAACCATCGAGGAAACCGGCGTTCAGGATATACATCTTTATGAATGTCGCCGGCGGATGGATTAGCATATCAAAGAAGTGGATAGACTTTCCGGAACGATACAATTCTTGGGAGTTCAAGGTAGAATAGACATTCATTTTCTCAAGATAGGAATCGAGGTCTCGGTAACTATAGTGATAAAGCAATCCATCTAATTTTCCGGTTGGGCAATCGAGCCGAATATTTTCGTGAACCAGCCGCTCAGAGAATTTCCCTGTGCCTTTTTTAATGAGCCTGAGAACATATTCGGGATACCACCCGGAGTGCCTGATCGGTTTGCCCAGAAAATAGGTCAGACGAGAAATCGTATAGCCGTCATATTTGGGGCTATTCACAGTTCTAGCTATGCTCCCTGCCAGTTCAGGCGAAACTCTTTCGTCGGCATCGAGCGAGAAAATCCAGTCGCATTTAGCGAATTCCAGCGCGCGGTTTTTGCTTGCGCCATAACCGTCGAAATCAATGCTGTGAACTTCCGCTCCTGCCTGCCTGGCAAGTTCCATTGTGTTGTCCCGGCTGCCGGTATCGGCCACAACGATCTGAGAGGCAAAAGAAACCGACGCTATAGCTTCTCCAATATTCTTTGCCTCGTTGCGGGCCATGATCACAACCGAAATTGAAGGCTTGCTCATACTTCCGACATCCCCAAAATAAGCCAGGTCGCCAGAATTATCGATGGATATTCAAATACTGAGCCATATATATTCATCACTATAATGGCCACAATTGTAATCAGCGCAATTAAATGATATGCCCTGGGTTGAGGCGAGGTTGTTCTCTTATGCTTGATATAAGCCTCCCTGGCTCTTTCAAATAACGCCCAGAAAAATAAAAGAATTGTCGTCGGCCCCGCGCTTTTAATTAACTCAATAAAAAAAGACCTACTCCGTTCCTGCTTTTCATTTTGGGCAGTATTAGCAGCCGCTTGACCATAAAAGGATGCTTTTAGAACTGTCTCCTGATTCGCCTGTATTTCCTGAATCGGACGATAAATGAACTCCTTATATGTTGCCGGCGCTAAATCCCGTTCGAGATAATAGTCAATCCCCAAAGCCCCCGATAAAATGAAAAGCAGCGCCAGTCCAAAGGGGATAAAAATTGTCCTATCGCGCATGA
>DOTU01000312.1:663-2295 GCA_003520965.1 Candidatus Zixiibacteriota bacterium | reverse complement strand
GACAGGATAACCACCAAAACCAATGGTATCGCCACCAGCGCCAGAAATATCTTTTCTCTCAAATAGGGGCTTTCAACATAAAGAGCGAGTAGAAATGCAAAGGCAAGGCAAACCATAAACATGGATGGTTCCGGAAGTGGCGGGAGGTGCATGGTTATATTAGTGAATGTCCCCCACCAGTGAATCAGATGCAATCCGGTAACCAGCATAGCTCCGGCTATAAATGTCCAGAGGATCATCCGCCGCTGCTCTCCCGTTCTGACAAAACCCGGGACGATTAAATAATATAAAGAAAGAAGTCCGATATAAAAATATGGGAAATTGTGATTACAAATCCTGGCCACTATCCAGCCTGATCCCAGAACCAACGAAAACCCGAGCAGCGGGTAAAACAGAGGCAACTCACTTATATCGGTCTCCCTGAATATCAACATATCGAGAAACCAGATCAGGAAAACCAATCCGGCAATTATGTATGACGCCAGCGGATAAACCGTAACTGCAAAAGCGAATAATAGCAGAAGATAAAACCCCGCTTTTATTAAGATCTTATTGTGCATCCAAAACCTCTCGCAGGAACGCCTCGCTTTCGCGGCCAAACACCTCAAGCGATCGCGCGGCAACCCATCGCTCACCATTGCCGCCCAGCCGCAAACGCTTGGTTTGATCGTTCAGAAGTTCGACGATTGCATTCCCCATCGTCACGGGATCCGCGGGGGGCACTAGTATACCACCATCCGATTGCAGCATGATCTCCGATATTTGGTTTACCGAGGTCGCAACCGCTGGAAGCCCGGCCGCGAAATACTCCAACAGTACCCTGCTAATCATTTCGGATCCAATCGAGGAGATCACCCCAATATCAAGAGTTGAAATTAACTCCTCAACATTCTCAACCCGTCCTATAAATCTGATATTGGGTACCTTCAAGACACTGGCCGCAACCTGCAGTTTAGCCAGCTCGCCATCGACATCCTCCCCGGCAATTACATATTGCGCCTGCGGAATTTTAATAGAGACCAGTTTGGCGGCCTCTATGAAATACCGGTGCCCCTTAACGCGTGAAAGACGGCCGACAATCCCCACGACCGGCCCATCGGATTTAAGCCCGAATTTCCGCTTCAATTCCTCCTGTGGCTTTTTATCCTTGAATCGGCTTCCATCAAGTCCCGGATATATCACCCGGTAAGGAATACGATTAGTCCCAAATTTCTTCTCATATTCGATTTTGAGTCTTTCAGTTGAAACTGCCACTCCATCGGTCAGACGAGTATTTAAGTAGCGACTAAAAATATTCCCACGCGGGGGACGGACATCGCCGCGAAAACGGGCAATCCGATATTTCGCGCCTTTAGCAGCCAAAGCTGCTGCGAAATGCGACTCGCCCCGATGCGTAAAAATGACGTCTGCCCCAAACTCTCCCGCAATTTTCTTCAAACGCCTCGCCGCCGAAAAGACCCGCAGGGTACCTTTGAAATTGACTTCTTCACTTACATTAAGTCCGGCTTCCCTCGCTTTACCAACAACGAGAGTTCCCGGGTTTGCCATAAGTAGCACATCATGCCCCAAAAGCTGAAGCGCCTTAGCCTGCTTGACCGCAAATTCCGCGCAGGCATTATACCAGGGCAGATC
>DOTU01000312.1:0-349 GCA_003520965.1 Candidatus Zixiibacteriota bacterium | reverse complement strand
GCCATTTTCGCAGCCTTCTGCCAAACAGATTCTACCGAAATGCTCTTAATACATTCCGGGGCACAACGGCGCTTTCTTTGCTGGCAATCGTCGCATAGCTTTGCAGGGCAGACAAAATCATGCCTCGATGGTTCCGGATATGTCCAGCTAACCGGGCTGTTCGGTCCATAGATGGATATTGTTGGCGCGCCACAAGCTACCGCGACATGCTTGGGGCCGTTATCATTGCCAATATGAAGACTTACGCGTTCAAATAATGCTCCCAGCACTCCTAATTTCTCTATCTGTCGCACCTCGATCTTGGCTTTAGATAACTCGGCTACCTTATTGGCAGCCTCGCTTTCCCCCG
>DOTU01000304.1:8937-12379 GCA_003520965.1 Candidatus Zixiibacteriota bacterium | reverse complement strand
GGCGCGAGAGCGGTGGAGGTAGGAACGGCCTGCTTTATGGATCCGCTGGCGCCATTAAAAATTATAGATGGAATAAATACCTACTTAGACAGGCATGGCGAAAGCGATATCAACTCCATTGTGGGAATAGTAAAACGATGAAATTCAAAGATAAGCTACTTTCAGCCGCGGAAACAAACAAAAGCTGGCTTTGCGTGGGGCTTGATCCCGATCCGGCGCAGATTCCAAAGCTGTTTGGCAAGGGTGCAAAAGGAGTCGGGAAATTTTGCCAGGCGGTGATCGAGGCCACCAGCGATCTCGTTTGCGCTTTTAAACCAAACGCCGCATTTTTCGAGGCGCTCGGTTCCGAAGGCTGGGATATTCTCATCGAAACCGTGCAGGCTGTACCAGCTAATATTCCGGTGATATTCGACTGCAAACGGGGCGATATCGGAAACACGGCGCAGATGTACGCTAAATCGGCATTTGAAATTGTTGGCGCTGACGCGGTCACGCTCAGCCCATATCTGGGAAAAGATTCAATCGAACCATTCTTAAAATACCAGGACAAGGGAGCCTTTATCCTTTGTTTGACATCCAACCCCTCGGCAGCGGAGCTTCAGAAAAAGATTATCCTTCTCGATGAGCCTCCATCGGGGGAATATCTCTCACCGCAATCGAAAGCCAAAACTTTCGCCGAGTTTTTCAAGATTTCAACTTCGGAGCTCTATCTATTTGTCGCCAGGCAGGCCTTAGACTGGAATATGCAAGATAATATCGGCCTGGTTGTCGGGGCTACCTCCCCGGACGAGCTTTTATCGGTACGCAAACTTATCGGGAATGAAATTCCTATATTAATTCCGGGTGTGGGATCCCAGGGCGGCGACCTGGAGAAGTCGGTTGATAACGGTTCCAATTCAAACGGAGCGCTGGCCATTGTGAATATCTCGCGAGCGATTATTTATGCTGACGCCGATGACGGCTTTAAGAATGGAGTCAGGCGTTCTGCGGAAGCATACCGCGATCGCATAAACGAAGCCATTTATAAGAAAATTGGACGCCGATAATACCGGATCGTTGATATTCTCCATTTTTATTTTGAACATATAATAGATGGGAATTTTCTTGACATAAAATAACGATTGAATATATTGCACTATATAATAGATAAAGCTATAGCTGATGTATGTAGCTGAAATATAGAGAATTGTGCATGGCAGGCGTAAAAAAGGTAAAAAAACTGGATATAAAGCACCCCATTATTGTGGTGGGTGGCGGACCGTCCGGAATGACCGCGGCCCAAACGGCTGCGCACTATTTTAAAAACGTATTGCTTTTCGATAAAAATCCCGAACCCGGTAAAAAACTACTCTCTATTCCTCCGCAAATAATTTATATCTCCGAAGAGTTGCCTTACGATAAGGTTGCTCGGGCTTTCGGCTCCAAAGCAGATTTCATCAAACCAGCCCTAAAGATATTTGGATGGAAAGAACTGTCGGCCCATCTGGCGGCTATGAATATCAAGATCAGTCCAAACGGCACCAGCCACTTGTCTGTGCCGCTGGAAATCGCCGGAGAGGTCCCTTTTCATCTTAAGGACGCTGCCGAATCGGCGGGCGTAACGGTCAAAAAATCATCAAAGGTATCCGAAATAATATTCTCGGGCAATCGAGCCACCGGTGTTATTGTTAACTCAGTTGAATATCCCGCGGCTTGCGTTATTATCGCCTGCGGCTCTGCGGCTTCGCCTTCAAGCGGCGCTACTCAGGATGGTTATGAGTTTGCGCGCAAGGCCGGGCATACGGTTGTCCCCATAAAACCGGCTTTGGTTGGTCTTGAAACTATTGAAAAGTATGGCAAAATGCTCGCCGATACCGATTTTCATGATTGCCGTATCGATGTATTCAAAAGCGAAAAGTTTCAATTTTCAGACCGCGGCAATTTAACATTCACATCCTACGGCCTTGCCGGAGAATTGGTACTCACTCATTCCGCCAGAATCATCGATCTTTTAAACTGGAGCGGCGCCGCACGCGATAAAGTTGAAATCCATATCGATATGATTCCTGATGTTGATAAAAAGGAGATAGCCGCCTGGTTGGCACAAAAGATCGAAGCCTCGCCTAAGATCACTGTCGGCACCGTTTTCGAAAATCATATTCCTCTTAAATTGCGCGGCGTGATGTCAAAAATTATGCGCATTCATTCCGACAAGCCGGTCGCCAATCTCTCGGTTCTCGAACGAAAATCGCTCCTGCTCTGGGTTAAGGATTTCCATGTCACGATAAAGCGCCCGCGGCCGTTCAACGAGACTATGGGCGTCTTGGGCGGCGTCTCTACAACCGAGATTGAACCAGAAACCATGCGCTCCCGGAAAATGAACAACGTTTATTTTGCCGGCGAGGTGATGGATCTCTTGGGTCCCTGGGGCGGATACAACCTTCAAATGGCTTTTTCCACTGGATATTTGGCTGGCCTGTCTGCCGCCAAGTCTATCTCAAAAGAATAAGTAAGAGCCAAAAATTACAAAGGTGCGCATCGTTCAAATCGATGATCGCACCTTTTTCTTTATGTATCAGAATGGAAGCCTTAGCGATATCCTGATGCGTCTTTGATTATTCGATAATTACCCCTGCGCCCCGCTCGTCTTTATTTCGGCGTTTTTCAGCAGATGCTTTTGAATCTTACCCGACGTGGTCTTGGGCAGGGTTTCGACAAACTCCACAATCTTGGGTACTTTGAACGGCGGTAGATTCATTGTACAATGCTTTATAATATCTTTTTCACTCGTACTGAAACCATCCTTCAATACCACCACCGCCTTGATTGATTCCCCCATTATTTCATCCGGCACGCCGATCACGGCCGATTCCAGCACCGCCTCGTGCTCGCCTAAGATTACTTCTATCTCTTTAGGGCTGATTCGATGCGCGCCTGATTTTATCATCTCGGAGTTGCGCCCGACAATGAACAAATAACCGTCATCATCGCAACGCGCCAGATCGCCCGTGTGAAGTCCGTCAGCTTTCAGAATCCTGGCGGTCTCTACGGGCTGATTCCAATAACCGAGCATAATATTATCGCCTGACGCGACAATCTCCCCCTCGGTATTGGGAGGGCAGACCTGCCCGTTTTCATCGCGCACCGTAAGCGTTACACCGGGAATTGCCTTGCCTATCGACCCAAGCTTCTTAACCAGATTATCCGGATCAAGATATGATAGACGAGCCGAGGCCTCGGTTTGGCCGTACATTACATAAATTTTCGTATTAGGCAGGGTCTCCATGAGTTTTGAGGTCAACGCCGGTGTCATTGGGCCGCCTGCTTGTGTGATGTAGCGCAGATGATCCCAGTTATATTTGGCAAAATTGGAGCGGTGCATCAGGATGGCGAATGTCGATGGCACACCGGAAAATCCGGTGACTTTCTCGCGAGACATGACATCGAGAACCACGTTGGGATA
>DOTU01000304.1:8135-8623 GCA_003520965.1 Candidatus Zixiibacteriota bacterium | reverse complement strand
AGAAGCGAGTGTCCGTAGGAATAGTAAAACGGCAGCACCGACATGACCTTATCATGAGCGGTCAGATGCAGGTACTCGACTATCGAATCGGTGTTGGCTTCCAAGTTCCGATGCGAGAGCATAACCCCTTTGGGATTTCCGGTTGTGCCCGAGGTGTAGATGATAGTAGCCAGGTCTTTGGCTGCGATATCAAGCCTTGGCGGTTCGGGACTGCCTTCAAGCTGGATCTCCTGGAAATCAGCGCTGGAGATATTTCCTTGATCGCCGTCCTCCTCATAACTGCCGGACATCACTTTCAGAAGCAGGCTCGGGCATTCGTCGACAATCTCTTTTATATAATGGGCGTACTGATGTTGCACTACAACCGCTGAAGCGGCGCAGTCGTTCAATAGGCCCTTAACGATTCGCGATGTGGTAGCGGTATTCAGTCCTACAACTGCGCATCCGGCCTTTAGAATCGCGAAATAAGCGATCGCGTAATCTATCGA
>DOTU01000304.1:2115-7804 GCA_003520965.1 Candidatus Zixiibacteriota bacterium | reverse complement strand
TTGGCACTACGATCCAGATCGATATAGCTTATCCTCTTATCAAGATAAACCAATGCCTCATTACGAGGATTAAGCCTGGCGTTCTCTTCAAGAAATTGATGAATCAGCATAATGCATCCTGTTTTGTATCGTTATTTCTTATGGCGCAAGATAATCAATCGATACTTGAAATTTCAATCATATTCAGGGCCGTCGCTCTTTACTAATAATTATCGGTAAGTTACATCGATGCTACAGGCAATTGGAACAATAACAGCAGGAGGAAATTAATCGCCCGCGAGCTATTAAGCTCTACAGAAACGGATCGCCCTTGATATTCTTCGTTTGATTTTGCTGCGGTTCGATTTCTATGGAATCTCCATTGTCTTCTATCTTGGGTAGGATACTACCGGCCTTATTTAGCTGATCGATCTTTTTGATCTGACTATCGAGCATCTTTTTGCGCGTACCGGTAAGCTTATCGAACTCATCCTTGGCTGAGTCGATCTTTTCACCCATGCTGGTCATACAAGCAATGAATTTCCCCCACTGCTGAGAAAATCCCGCCAAAAGCGCCTGAATCTCGGTCGATGATTTACGCAGATTGAAATTATCGATCGCTTGGCGTATCAGGGCCAGCATGGCATAGAGCGTGAGCGGTGAGCAGAGAACCACCTTTTGCTTAAGCGCATCATCTAAAATCGTTAAATCGCATTCGTGAATGAAGGAGTAAACCTGCTCGTTGGGGATAAAAACCAGAACATAATCAACTGTATTGTCGTCTGGGTTGATATAATCCCGCGTGGTGACTTCCTTGATTCTGGCTCGGACTGATGAGAGGAATATCTTCTTGGTGTTTTCGCGCTGAGTATCATCATTGGCTTGTAAGTACTCCAAATAACGATTCGTGGGAAATTTCACATCCATATTAACTTTGAGATTTTCCGGCAGTATAAATGTGAAATCGGGCCGTGACCGGCCGCCCTCGATCTGACGCTGCTTGATATAGCTGATTCCTTCCACCAGCCCTACGTGACGAAGGATATCCTCGGCGATCCGTTCACCCCATTGCCCGCGCTGTTGCGAACCGGATAGAGCGATACGCAGAAGGTCGGTGGTCTTTCTCAGATTTTCGCTTTGCGTGGCAATATTGCTGATAGCGTTCGATACCTGCCCATACTTCTCCGGCACCGCCTGACCGATTTCGCTCATTAATTTTTGGACTTTCTCCAACCGCTCTTGCATATCTTTGGAAAGGGCAGTCAGAGATTGATCGATGAGTTGCTTTTTGCCATCGAGTTCGGCCGAGCTTTCCGATGTTTTGGCGTCGAGAGTTTGCTTGGCCAGCTTGATGAGTTGATCGGTCGACTGGCTGGCAACTTCATAGAAGGCGGCCTTGGAAATCTTTTCGATCTCATCCTTATTACGCGCCAATTCCTCGTCAGATTTTTTCCTGAGGATGTTATTGATAGCAAAGGCTATGATGGCGCCAAAGATGGTGCCGATTGCAAAAATCAGTATCGATGTCACAGGCATTTCTCCCGAGCCGATAAAGGCTCTATTTGCCTGTTATATAGGGGATTTGCAGCCGTAGGTCAAGACCCCCGCGCGACTTCTTGTCATTGCGAATCCCGTTGCTTCAACGGGATGAAGCAATCCTCTCGCACTTGATCGCCGCAAGCGGATAAAGCGTCAATTGTTTATATAGATATCCCGGTTGTAGGGATGGGGATTGCTTCGCTCCGGCCCAAATGGGCCTTTGCCCGCAATGACACGTTTTTTCTAAAAGCACCGCGTGCGCGGTGTATGGCCTCATGCGCCGCGCTACCCCAATAAAATTGTGGCCGGGGTTCCTCGGGAACCCCGGAACTTGCATGGCGCCCATAAGAAAACCATTGAAACCACCGATTATTTAGGCTACAATCATCTCAAAGGTTTCATCGTAGATAGATTGCTAATTTCTCTGGTAAGGAGGAGATTATGGCAGATACTGCATATCCGGTCAAATTATCAATCGATTATCCAGACCGGCCCTTAAGTCGGCTGACGTCGTTTTTCAGGCTGTTCGTTGCGATTCCAATTCTCATAATTCTGGGGGCATTACCCGGCATGTATTACTATTCCAGATCCTGCCGACATCACGAATATTGTCAAATGGGCTATACGGCGTTTGTATTCGTGCCGCTTGTCCTGATGATTCAATTGGGCGGCAGACGCCCTCGTCTGCCGCATTGCATATGCGCCAGCATCTTGTGCGCGGTGTATGTTCCCTTGGAGCCAAATGGCCTCATGCACCGCGCTACAAGCCGTAGGGGCGAACCCACGTGTTTGCCCAAATAGGTTCTGTAGGCGGCCAGTTTGTCTGGCCGCAATTTTGATAAAGCCAACCCGTACGCGTCAGGAGGAAGCGGAGCAACATCCCGATGATACAGAAATATTCTACTTGAAATATAAATAGAATAATAATAAGATATTCGCCAATGGCACTATTAATAATAATGCGAATCCCCATATTGATATTAGCCATATTATCTTTATCCTGCGGGGCCGTTCACCAATTTGCGCCCCCAACGCCCTTGAAGCACAACGGTTTCCAAAGCAATATAGTAATCAGTTATGATTTTAATCATTTTACACCAATACCTTCAATTAGCATGAATTTTTATTTGGGTTTGGGGAAAAATTACAATTTTGGCTTCGGCTATCAACCGCCTTTGGGGGTTTCACATTTAACTTTGCTAAAATATCTCAAGAAAGATCCCAATAAATATGGAATGTTAAATATTACCGTTTATGATGTCTTCCCTACATTGGGGGTTGTTAAGCCCAATATGGAAATCGGTGGTTCTTATATTATTAAAGACGGTATAAGATATTCCCTAATATCCGGGGGGTTATGGGTATTCCTAAATGGTAATGACCCTAATGCGCTATGGTGGGGGTATTTTAACCCGACATATAGACCATATAAAATTAGGCCATACATTAGGCCATTTTTCAAATATAATTTATTTTATAATGACTTTAGATTTGGAATTCAGAATTACATTGGATTGGCTAAGCCAATACTATCGAATGATCTAAGAAAAACTCATCAAGCCCGTCGCCCAATAATTCGATATAGGGATATTGATAGAATTGAATTTAATCAGGATAAATTCGACATGATAATAATAATGAAGGACAGGAGTACATATAAAATAGTAGATACGTATCCCTACGATGCATGGTTTCCTTTACCGGAAGATTTTCAAAAGCTACGATTACTAGCTTATAATAAAGCGGGTTCAGGTAATTATTACTATGTAATGTCCTATGATTCCATGGGAACTGGCGGCAAATATGAATTGCATGGTTTTGATATATTAGAATTAAATTTAGAAAATATTAAACAAGCATATTCGAATCAACAGGATATAATAATCACTATTGATAATAAAGAAAAGGACCGTGCAATATTGAGAAAAGTACATTGGTACATAAATGATTGGTCAATTGCAATAGGGTCATGGACTAGATAAATAAAAAACGGGGCGAACACACGGGTTCGCCCCAACGAAAATAAATCCCCTAAATCCCAATCACCTTATTAATCTGCTTCTGAGCTTTTGGATTCCTTACGAGTAAATCCGATCCTGCGTTTGGCCGGAGCTACTGGAGATGCCATCAGTTGTCTTATTGCGGCAAATAGGTTTTGGATAGCATGATCGTGGCCGGCGAATTTCGCCTCCAATTGAGCCAACTTTCGAGCCAATTCTTTATGTGTAAGCAAAATTTCGCGTAGCTTAACGAAGGCTCTCATGATCATTATGTTTACGGCGATAGCCCTGTCACTTTTTAGTACGCTCGATAGCATAGCCACGCCTTGTTCAGTAAAGGCATAAGGGGGGTATTTAGAGTGCTTTCCCCGGCCGCTTTTTAAGGTCACAATTTGTGACCTTAAAGAATCGGCCTCTTCTCCGGTAAGTTGGAACATGAAATCGCCAGGGAATCTCTCGATGTTGCGCTTGACCGCCTGGTTAAGGACTTTTGCTTCAACCCCATACAACGCAGCCAAATCTATACTTAACATTACCTTGTGGCCACGAATCATAAAAATCTTTTGTTGAATAGATTCAACTGGGGTTAGCTTAATTGTCCGCTTTATGGTTCTTTTTGTCATAATTTCTATATCTTCTTTTTTTGAAGTCACAAATTGTTATTTCAAGATAAAAAAAGGGGCGAACCAAAACGATTCGCCCCAATGGTATTTATTCCCTTAAATCCCAATCACCTTATTTATCTGCTTCTGGATCTCGTCCTTGTCGCCGGCGCCGAGATTGATGAAGTACGGCTTGGCAATCGAGAAAAGCTTCTCGTAGAATCGGCGACGAGAATCGGTCCTGTCGCTGCCGGTGGCCAGCAGGTGCGGGTTGAAGAACGGCTCCGAACGCATCGGGCCGGATACCGACATCCCTTCCTCGCAGAAACGAACCGCCTCCTCAACCTTGGGCTTGGTCACCACCGGGCTGATGGGATCGTTTTTGAGCAGGAAGATATGCTTCAAGCTGGTGCGCTTGGTGTGCTTGGCGGTGCCATCGATCCAGTACGGGTCGAGCATGGCGCGGGATGTTTTCGAGGCCTCGTAGCAGAACGGCGCTCCGCGGTCCAGGCGGCAGTTATCGAGCCGCTGGCAGGGGCCGTTGGTGCACTGATCGCGGCTGGTGATAACGTTCTCGCATTTCGATTTATCGAACAGCGCCGCCAGATCGGGATATTTCTCGACAAAATTGGTCTGCATGTAAAGCTTGCGCTCCGGCGCATCGGCAATTGCCTCTTTGGAATTGAGACGCACGAAAACGATATCGTCGGTCACCAATTTCGATTTCGGATGACGTAACAGATTGGCGAAGAAGGTAGCCTTGCCGGTGCCCTTGGGGGCAATCAGCATCACGCCGTCACCGCCGAAATCAAGCCCTAACCCACGCACCGAGTAGGTGCCCGAAAGGCGCGAGGTGATATCGTCAGCCATCCCGATTGCCAGCGAGCGAAGCTGAGCGTAGTAGGCCGACTTAAAGAAGATCGCGGTTTTGGTTTCGGAGCTATAATAGGCGCGGGCCTCACGTCCGGCTATCCAGCCTACGGCGTAAATGACACCGTGCGGTTCGAGATCGGTCTCAAGCTGCCCGGGATACCAGTTCTCGGTCCAGAAATCGACCAGGTGCGGCAGATTGGTGCGAAGCTGAATAATCACGCCTAAAATATTGGCGTTCCACTCATAATATTCTTTGTTCTTGGCCAGATGGTTTTCGGCCTCGGCCACTAACGCGTCACGTAGCTCCGGTCCGACATGAACCTCAGTTTCCACAAACTCTTTCACCTTCGTAATCGAATTGTTGAGCGATACCATCTTGGTTTCGCGAGTCGGCTCCAGCTTGGCCAGCGCTTTGGAGATTCGGTCCATCGACTTGACGATATTCTCCATCGAGGTTGCATACGACAAGCGGATGAACCCCTCGGCCCCGAACGCCTCGCCGGGCACCACTGCCACGTGCGCCTGCTTGAGTAGATAATAGGCCATGCCGTAGGAGTTTCTGATCTGAGTTCCCTCATGCTCTTTGTTGAAATACGATTTCACGTTGGGGAAAAGATAGAACGCCCCGCGCGGCTCATAACACGATACGCCCGGCATGTTGCGCAAACGGTCGATCATGTAGTTACGGCGAATCTG
>DOTU01000304.1:0-1733 GCA_003520965.1 Candidatus Zixiibacteriota bacterium | reverse complement strand
ATGACATCCTTAGGCCCAGCGGCATAACCGATACGCCAGCCGGTCATCGAATATGCTTTCGAGACGCCGTTGATGACGATTGTTTTCTCTTTGATCTTTTTACCAAGTGATGCGAACGATGTGAAGCTGAAACCGTCATAAACAAGTTTCTCGTAAATTTCATCGGCGATGACAACGATCCCCTCATCGACCGCAATCTTAGCCAGTTCCATCAGTTCGTCTTTGGTATAGGCTGCGCCTGTGGGGTTGCAGGGGTTGTTGAGGAAGAGGGCTTTGGTCGACGGGGAAATCGCGGCCTCAAGCTCTTTGGGCGTAATCCGAAAACCATTCTCTTCCCTGGTATTGACATAAACCGGCACGCCTTTAGCCAGTTCCACCATCGCCGGATAACTCACCCAGTAAGGCGCGGGTATGATCGCCTCTTCGCCTTTGTTGAAAAGCGCTACGCAGAGATTGTAGAGGCAGTTCTTCGCGCCTGATGAGACTATAATCTCATCCGGCTCGTACTCGACCCCGTTTTCCTCTTTGAGCTTTTTACAGATCGCCTTTCTAAGCGGCAGGATACCATCGTTGGCGGTATATTTAGTGAAGTTATCGTCGATCGCTTTCTTGGCGGCTTGCTTGATATTTTCCGGTGTTGGAAAATCGGGTTCGCCCACCGAGAGATCGATCACATCAATCCCCTCGGCCTTGAGGCTTTTGGCCTTGGCCGAGATTTTAAGTGTCGGCGATTCCCCGATACGCTGTATTCTATCGGCTAACATTTATTATCCTTTTATTTCAGCAGCCCCGAGCCTACTTCCCTTCTCCGTCTTTCTTGCCTGGATCGGCTTTCTTATCGCCACCCTGGCCAAAACGCTCTAAAAGCTTTTTAAGATCAACGCCGGAGAGCGATTCTACTACCGTCGGTAGTTGTGCCAGCACGTCGGCCACCTGCTTGGTGATCCTTGTTGCGCCGGATGGGCCATCGCCGCCGGAATCAATCATGACGATCTTGTCTACCTTGGACAGCGGCTCGGATACCGCACGGGCCAGTTCAGGCATGATAGAAATGAGCATTTGATATTTAGCGGCATCGTTATAATCGGCATAAGCGGCCGCTTTGGCTTTCATCGCTTCGGCTTCGGAGTTACCATAAAGACGGATACCGGCGGCCTTGCCTTTGGCTTCCTCGGCGAGCTTGTAGGCGTTGGCATCAGTCTCGGAGATTATCTGATATTTGCGGGCGTCGGCCTGCTTTATGACTGTCGATTCGAGCTCTTTTTCCTTGCGGACAATTTCTTTTTCCTCAAGCTTGATGGCGCTCTCTTTTTCAACCATCTTAACCGAAAATTCTTCCTTTTTAAGAAGCTGATTCATCTTCTGACGTTCAATCTCATAAGAAAGATCCGCTTGCGCTTTCTTGGTATTAACCATTGCGGAATATTCGGCGCGCTTGAGCTCGTAATCGCGGTTGGCTTCGGCGATTTCGGTCTCGGCTTTGAATTTGGCGATATCTGATTCTTTGCGGGCGGAGGCGGCTTTGACAGTGGCTTCCATCTCGGCTTCGGCCTCGGCTACAGCGGCCTCTCCGCGAGCCTGCGCGATCCGCGGCTTGCCCAACGATTCGATATAGCCAACCTTATCGGAGAAATCTCTAAGCGAGAACGAGAGAATCTCAAGCCCCATTCTGGCGAAATCTTTCGACGCCGATTCTTTAACCTTTTCTGCAAATTCAAAGCGCTTCTGGTAAA
>DOTU01000333.1 GCA_003520965.1 Candidatus Zixiibacteriota bacterium | reverse complement strand
ACGGTTATCCGTTTCTGATTTCAGTGCAGCCTGATCTATAACGGTGTATATTGAGCTATTTGCTTGGTTGTATTGGTGCAGCTTGGGTAGTTTCCTCTTATGGTGTGATTTTAGTAGAGAAGAAGAATGGGCACAATAATCCGCCACCGGCGGATAAAACTGTGCCCCTACGAAAAGCAAAAAATCTATCTATTGAGATAATAATATATTTTTGCCGATAGGCGCAGCCTGCCTATTTCAGCAGTACAAGCTTGATTGTCTGTGCGTCCTTCCCCATATCGAGCCGGGCGAAATAAATGCCAGAGGGGACGGAAGAAGCGTTCCAGATGAGGGTGTGTTCTCCGGCGGTTTGGGGGGCATCGAGAAGCGTGGCTACCTTCTGACCCAGGAGATTGTAGATAGATAGCTTGACTGGCCCAGCTTGAGGCAGAGAGTAAGAGATAGTTGTCTGGGCGTTGAAGGGGTTGGGGTAGTTTTGAAGAAGAGAGAGGGCGTAAGGCAATCCGCGACCGCTTTCATTTATCGGGGTGATTGTGGAATCGAGAAAGCAAAAGCTCATGCTTGCTGGAAGCGGGTACCAATTATTATTACCGGCCTGCCAGCAAATAGTGTCGCTCGCAGGAGAGTCCAACCAGATGAAGTTGCAATCACAAGGATCTTGTGAGTAGCTGATCCCCTCAATAGATATCCAGCCCGGATGTATCGTTATACAGGTATCAAACACACTGACATATCGATTGAGGCCATAGTAGTTTTCGATTGGCGTTCTTATAGGTGTTATATCGCCTATCCACACTTCTTGACCGGGGTAACCATTACCATCATCCTCATAAAACTTGACCTCGAATTCCATGGGATCCTCAACACATTCATACCAGGTAGATCCATTGTAATACCAATCGAATCCCCAAAATTCGATTCCACAAACATGCTGGTATTCATTAGATATGTTGTCAAAAACCATCCAGGGTCCGGGGTAATTTTCATCGCTGGTCCAACAACCAAAAGAATCAGCGGGGCTGCCTGGCTGTCCGTAAATTGTATTAATTAAGCATTCCTGCGAAACATGGGTTGTATCAAAAAATGAGATTTCAAGCTCAAAGTCACCACAGGAATTCCCGTATCCATCAACAACTATTATAATCTGTTGCCCAGCAGCCAGAGGAAGATCAAGTAATGAAGTTGTAAACAGTAAATCATCGTTACCGCAAATAAAATCATCGGGATACGTGGGCTCTGTGGGACAGGTAAAATTATAAATTTCCAGGCCGGTGTCATATAAGCTACCCCACAGAGAGATCTCATAAATTGAATCAGCGGGAGCAATCCACTTATATGTGACGTCGGGACCGGAGCCACTGAGTGGATACCATGTTCCCTGCCAGCAGATCGGTTGTTCGGGGTAAGTGCCATATTCATCGGTGGCGTCCGCAGTCGAACCCGAAATGGATATTGGCAATGGCAAGTTGGAAAGATCCGTAAAATCCGAACAATCGCCGCTGAGAAGGACCTGGTTTTTTAGCTCCAATTTTCCCGGGATAGATGCCTTGCCGACAAGACTCGCTTGTGAAGCATCGTGTACTAATCCTGCAGATGAATTCCACTTGCCCATTGATAAGGGAGCCATAAATAACACGACCAGCAGCGACGAAATAGAGCAATAATACCTATTCATTTTTCGCCTCCATTGAAATTAATTTAAGATGGCCGATTAATCGCTATATCACCTCAATAGCGTTATCAAATCCCTTTCACCCTTATCGCCGGAAAAGTTTCTGTAGAAATCCCGTAGAAGCGTCCGATTGCATTCCAAATTGCATGATCTACTCCGGCGGTTACTTACCTGCCAGATCCACATAAATTATGCGGATAACCATAAAATTCAGTTACAATTCGAATCGATGATGTATTGTCAATGGTGCAGGCTTAATATATTAAAGAATTGGCTTAAATGCAACCACTTTTTAAGAAATAAAAGTAACTTATGGGAGGTTATTTTTTTGCTACAACTGGAACAATAGTAAACTATTATTTTAGTAGTACAAGTTTTATGATTTGCGCATCATTCCCCATATCGAGCCGGGCAAAATAGATTCCGGAAGGGAAGGGGGAGGCGTTCCAGATGAGCGAATGCTCACCGGCGGTCTGGGGGGCATCGAGAAGTGTTGCCGCTTTCTGCCCCAGGAGATTGTAGATGGAGAGTTTGACTGGCCCAGCTTGGGGCAGAGAGTAGCTGAGGGAGGTCTGGGCGTTGAAGGGATTGGGATAGTTTTGGGAAATGGAGAAATATCCGCGGATTAATCCACGATCCTGTTGATCGTCTATCGCAGTTAAGATTGTGCGATTAGTCATAATAGAGATTGTTTGGGAGGCAGAATTCCCCACCGCTATATCATTATCACCGTCTGAATCAAAATCAGCGATAGCCGCTGAACTTGGGTAGCCTCCAGTGCCATATAGACCTATGGCCTGAAATACGCCCCCACCGTTGTTTTGTAAAATCGAAATGTTATTGTCATCTAAATTAACCACAGCCAAATCATTATCCCCATCATTGTCCAGGTTGGCTGCAACAACTGTATTGGGATTAAAGCCTGCTTCATAAGTAGTTCCTGGGGAAAATGTTCCATCGCCGTTATTAAAAAATAGCGAGATGCCACCGCGAGGATAACCAGTGCCGGCAGATGCTATTAAGTCAAGATGGCCATCATTATTTAGATCGGCTGCTGAAAGAGACAAGAGAGTTCTTCCTATTGGGTAAATTATTGGAGTCTGAAAAGTCCCGTCGCCATTGTTGCTCCAAACGAAAATATCATTTGAACGATTGTTAGCGACCGCGAGGTCATTATCGCCATCGTCATCGAAGTCGGCCGCAAGTACAGAGATTGGCCCATCTCCGGCGCGAATCTTAATGGCATTTTCGAATGCTCCGTCACCGCCATTTATTAAAATAGATATGCTATCTGAACTCTCATTCGTGACAGCGAGGTCCCTGTAGCCATCACCGTCAATATCCGCAGCGCAAATATTGGATGGAAAAGACCCGGCCTGGTAATCACCCGTCACTTGGTAAAATCCAGACCCGTCATTGATAAATATCGTGACATAGCCTGAATATTTTGTCACTGCGATATCATTATCGCCGTCATTGTCAAGATCAGCAGCAACTAAGGATGTTGCCTGATAATTTATGGTATAATTGACTGGTTGCTCAAAAAAACCATTGCCGGCATTCATCATGATAGACATTCGGTAATTAAGAGCGAAATCGCCATTTAATACGGCCAGATCCTTATCTCCGTCCTCATTAAAATCTGATGCAATGATTGAAATGGGGTAATTTCCAACGGGATAGTCTATTTCCTGAACAAAAATTCCGCCGCCATTATTTTTCAGGAATGAAATGGTATAACTGTATAAATTTGCTGTAACAACGTCATTATCGCCGTCGCCATCAGCATCAATTGCAAACACTGAACTTGGCTCACCGCCAACTGCGTAATTTATAGATTCTTCAAAAGTGCCATCTCCGAGATTGCGTAGGACGGAAATGTTATTACTATAGAAATTTGCGGTTACCAAGTCCTTATCCCCATCGTTATCAAGGTCCGATGCAACAACTGAACCAGAACCCAACGGCGCATTGTAAAAGATCGGTGTTCCAAAGGCTCCGTCGTTATTATTTATTAAGACGGAGACTCCGCTTATTTCTATTTCGCCCGGCGGTCCAGTTTGACTTACGGCTAGATCGTTGTATCCATCACTGTTTAGATCAGCTGATATTATTGAACTGCATGGGGGTCCCAATAGATAGTAATTAATGGCGGCTTGAAAAGTCCCATTGCCGTTGTTTTTCAATAACGAGATATTATGGTTTTCCGAATTCGCTACCACCAGGTCCATATCGCCATCGTTGTCAAGGTCAGCTGCAAATACTGAATTCGGACCGTTTCCCGCCCCATAATTTACCGGAGAAAGGAACGTCCCATTGCCATTATTCATCAATATGGAAATATCATTTGATGAGTAATTTGTCACTGCGATGTCATTCTGCCCGTCTCCATTGAGATCATCCGCAATAACAGATCCGGGCATTTCGTTCGCAAAGTAATTAAACGACGGTAGGAAAGTCCCATCTCCATTATTTATTAAAACTGAAACGCTGTCGCCATCCGTGGCAACTAGATCATCGACACCATCGCCATCAAGATCTTCTGCGAAAATTCCCCTGTAGCACCAACTCATGGGATATTCAATTTGAAGTGCGAATGTCCCATCAGCATTATTTTCCAGAATCGAAACGCCGGCTGCGCAGCCTACAGCCAGTTCAACCTGGCCATCGGCATCGAAATCTGATGCGACAATTGAGCTGGGTGCTGAACTGACGTCAAAATCGAGTCGCGCGTTAAAAAGCGGCTCTAAGGCAAATGGCAAGTCGCTAAGTATTAGCACCAAGCACCAAGCCAAAATCACTGATCTCATTTTATCCTCCAAAATTGCCTATTAGAATCAATTATTATTTTATTAACTCCATCTTTTTCGTCTCGAACTTATCTCCCGCTTTGATTCTATAGAAATAAATTCCCGATGACTGGCGCCTGGCATCCCAGATTGCTTGATGCTCTCCCGCCGGTTTCATTCCCTCAGCAAGCGTCACAATCTTACGGCCAAGGATATCGAAGATGTCGATTGAGACTAGTAATTGCTTCGGCAAAGAGTATTGAATCGTAGTATGGGCGTTGAAGGGGTTGGGATAGT
>DOTU01000156.1 GCA_003520965.1 Candidatus Zixiibacteriota bacterium | reverse complement strand
TCAATTGTTTGTTGACGCTGAATTGGGCTGAAACGTCGTCGATATTTTGTAAAATTCTAACCGATTGGGCAGCGAATATCGAGCTTGCCAATATCAGCAAACAGAAGACCGCTGTTAATAACAGTAATAACCTATGTTGCACTACGCCTCCATTAGATAGCCAAAGCCAATATAGAACGATGAAATTTCTCTTCAATACATAACGATTGCCGGGACCAATATCTGCGGCAATCTGAACAACTTACCAAGAATCGATTTAGCACTTCATTCATTAAGCATACTGCGGTTACTTGATACCGTAAAACGGCATTTCGGTTTTCAAACAAAAAATAAACCGAACAAGTTCCAAAATATGAGGATAGGGGCTTATTCGCAAGGGCAATCTAAATATTATCGGGCGGATAACCTACATATAGGTAACGAACCTCTGAAATTGCTTTAGGTGTTTTATTGATTAGGTTTTTTATGCTTTTTCAAAAGGCAAATAAGCTGGAGGAGAAAACTTCTGAATATCAGAAAATAGGCCTGTCAAAAAGCCATCCGAAATAAGCTTCCCGTCTTGTTAACGGCAATTCTACCAATTGGATGCAGTACGCTGCAAAGAATATCACCAACCAAAACCGCCGCTATAAATCGGCGCTCATCGGTTTCGAAATGCGAATTCGAGGTTAATAGATTTTATTAAGCCCAGTCGAATAATTGTCAACTGGCACTTTAGCGCGCAGAAAGCGTAATCTGAGCCCAATCGTTATATTTCAAATCAGGATTTGAGATGCCCATGTTCATGGCGATTACCACCAAAATAATCAGGGTGCATACCACCGACGCCACAATGAAAAACTTTGAATCCTCTTTCAGGTAGATGAATCTGGCTAACATTATTCCCCCTATATTGCGAGTTTCAATCCCAACCTTTTCTCCATTAACATGAATGATGACTGCACAGATCATGCCACCCTGATCGTCTCTGTTCAGTTTTTGCTAAGTGTTTGTTTTATAGCTGTTTATAGTTGTGCAATTTACTGTTTTTGCGGCAATTATTATACGCATGTTGCCCAAATTGGGGATTGTCCGCCTATAGGTATTGGGTTAAACCCATACGATTCTTGAATATATAAGCTATTAGAAAATCGCCAGTTGGGCGGGAAGATAACGCTGGAAATCGGCATATGGTTTATCGGATAGAAACAGATCCATTTCTAAAATACGAAATCCCATACCGATTAGATAGCGGTAAAGATTGAGATTATTAGTCGGACAGTAGAGCCGGATCGATTTCTCCGATGTCTTGATCAACCCGATAGTATCGGTTACTATCTTCGTCAAATAATCGTTGGTAACAGCGCCAGCGGGAGCTATGACACCCCACTTTTTATGGGCCATACTGTAGCCAACTCTCTGGCCCTTATTTCGAAACAGGTAGATTTGAATTTCGTCTTGTTTCGACCAAAAGCGCCATTCCTGTGGACGAGAGTATCCGCGGATTTTCGCCTCAAGTTGATTTATCCAGGCGATATCCTGTCGAGTAATCGTCGTCGATGCTTTCAAGTCCGATGGAACCGGACGTTGTAGTTTATCAAGCTTGATTTCCATGACCGGCAATGCACAAAGTGGCGCCATACCAAACTTGCTATAGATACCCACTGCCTGAACGTTGTAGGCAAATGTCGAAAGCGAATGAGTCATTCCCGGAGCATTCATCCAAACCCGCTTGAGAAGCTCCCTGCCGACTCCCTTGTTCTGGTAACGGGGATGAACAAAAAGAAAAGCCAGATACCATTGCTTGCCTCGAAGCAATGCCCCGGTGAAACCGATAATTTTTTTACCGTCCCAGGCGCACCAAAATCTCTTTTGGTCATTGTTGTAGAGGTGTATAACCTCGGGATATCTTCTAACCCGGTAGCGAAGCGGTTCTTTGCCCGTGCTTTTGCGGAGATGATTCATTGAGCCTCGAACCATTTTAAATGCCGGAATTAAATCATTTTCACGGCAAAGCTTGTAAGTAATTTTCATCATTCCTACCCTGGTAATATCCTAATGGTATCTTATAAATTCGTTCCTATGATTATATACATATTAAAACCAATTGTCATTAACAAATAATTAGTTACTTCCATTATAGATAAATTTCCAGCCCAATTAAGTATAAGCCGTTCTGAAACGATCGACGTTCAATTATTGTCATTGATTTTGAAGGAGATTCTGGGGTCCCATTGGTAAAATACCGCTAGTTCATAAAATATTATTCAGTAATAAGTTACGTTAACTACTTAATTGGCAATAAAAATTATTTCCAATATTGGAACCCTCATTTTCACTTGATAGTTTTGATAATTTTGCTATATTGCATTGAATGAAAGTAGTATGCCTCCCTGTAGGCCTCAAGATTAACTTGTTCTGTTCGATTTGGATACTATGAGAAAGATTTTCCCAACGTGCTTTGTTCTTGCCGTGCTTCTATCGATTATTCCGGCTTATGTATTTGCCTTTACTCCTTCAGGTCTTCTTGAAATTCATTATATCAATGTTGGCTGGGGGACATCGGTGTTAGTTATTGGTCCTGATGGTACTCGTATTCTAATGGATGGCGGGCGCCAGGGAATGGGTACTTCAAAAGTTAAGCCCTATATGCAGTCTATTGGCCTTATGCCTGCCGACGGCCTGACCTACATGCTCGCCAGCCATCAACATTCCGATCATATCGACGGCTTAACGGAGGTAATCACTGGTGGGTATGATGTCCTTAATAGGATTTATTATAACGGCAGCGACTATTCTACGCCCAACGTAACTGCCTTTCGAAATGCCGCCGCGACCACAACCGCCGATTCGCTAACGGCAATTGCACTGGGTACCGTGATCCAGTTGGGGAATGGCGCTACAGCCACTTGTGTTGCCGCCAACGGGTCCGTTTGGGGATACGGGGCGGTCCCAGGTGCATCGGGTGAGGAAAACGATTGTTCTATCGGGCTACTAATAAAATATAACCATTTTGAATATCTCTATGCGGGTGATCTCGGTGGGGGCGACGCTGATAACTCCTGTACCGGGCGAAACACAAGTCAAGCCAATGTCGAAACTCCTCTTGCCCAAACCATCATGCCCGGGGGTGCTCATCCGCTTCTAACCTCCTACGGGGTTGAAGTTATACATGTCAACCATCATGGCAGCGAAAGTTCCACTAATCCCGATTATATGAATCTCCTGACCCCAAGGTTTGCCTGCATCGCGACCGGCTCGGGGCAATCCCCGGATTATATGTTCCCCAGGCATGATGTGGTCGACCACGTACTCCTGGCTGGAGTCTCTTGTGTCACTGCGCCGGCAGCTACCGTACTTCAAAGCGAAGAAGGTAACCCTGCTGGAAGCCTGACCAGTTACTCCGGTTATTGCGTTGGGGATTTCACATTCAAAACCGCCGGTTTAATAAATTATATTGTCAACGGCGACGGTGCGGTAACAGAGGGCCCGGATGAACGAGCTGCACTTGGAATGCCTCTGACCATAGCTCTCGATGAGCCACCGTCGGATACAACAACTCCCGCGGTTCAGGTTACCTCCCCTAACGGAGGCGAACAGTGGTCAATCTCGAGCATGCATAGTATTACCTGGACAGCATCCGATGTCGTCGGTATAGCCTCTTATGCAATCGATTACTCAACCAATTCCGGCAGTAGCTGGCTTGCAGTGCAGCCGCAAACCAGCGGCAATCCGCAGACTTTCCTCTGGACGGTTCCATCCCCTGCATCCAGTAACTGCCTGGTGCGCCTTAAAGCGTGGGACATCGTAGGGAATTTGGGAAGCGATAATTCGAATGCTGTCTTTTCAATAATTGTATTGGGTGATACCACTTCACCTTTCGTTCACGTTAACGCACCTAACGGCGGGGAGAGCTGGAATATGGGGACATCCCATAATATCACCTGGTCGGCAGGTGATAATGTCGGGATTACAAATTACAAAATAGAATATTCCACTGATACAGGCACAAACTGGTTACCAATCCAGGATTGGACATCGGGAAATCCCGGAAGTTACTCATGGGCAGTTCCCGGTACTGCTTCAACGCAGTGCCGCGTTAAGGTTTCCTGTAGGGATGCCGCCAGTAACACCGGAACCGATAATTCAGATAATAATTTCACGATTTACGACCCGCCCCCTACTGTTACGGTAACCTCCCCAAATGGAGCAGAGACCTGGGATTGTGGCACCTCTCACAATATCACCTGGACCGATAGCGATAATCTGGGAATAACATCGTTTAAGCTTGAGAATTCTACCGATGCCGGCAGCAGTTGGTTACTTATCCAGGATTGGGTGGCGGGCGATCCGCATACATTCAATTGGATCGTTCCCAATATACCATCGACTCTTAATCGGATACGGGTATCATGCCGGGATACGTCAAGCGGAATAGGCTCCGATATTTCAAACAGCAATTTCATCATCCGGGACAATATGCCGCCCAGCGTAACTGTCACCAGCCCCAATGGCGGTGATAACTGGGAGATAGGTTCAGATCATAATATAATCTGGAGCGCCACAGATAATGTCGCGGTCACATCTTTTAAAATTGAATATTCAATTAATAGCGGGCTGAGTTGGCTGCAGGTTCAGGATTGGACTAACGGCAATCCGGGGACATTCTCCTGGAATCTGCCCAATACTCCCAGCAATCAATGCCGCGTGAAAATATCCTGCCGTGATGCGGCCAGCGGTTTGGGATATGACTTTTCAGATGGTGATTTCAGTATCGGGGATGCGACTGCTCCAATTGTGAATATAACCTCCCCTATTGGAAGCGAAAACTGGAACGCTGGCACGTCACACAACATTACCTGGACCTCGACCGATAATGTGGGGGTGACAAGTTACAAACTGGATTATTCGATTGATGGAGGCGCGGGCTGGATTTCAATTCAGGATTGGATATCCGGCGATCCTCATCTATTCGCCTGGACAGTTCCCAATACGGTATCATCAGATTGCCGGGTGCGTGTTTCCTGCCGCGATGCTGCAAGTAATAGCGGTTTTGATACATCCGACGCCAGCTTCACAATTTTCGATTCGGCTCCGGTTGTGGTTGTTACCTCCCCCAATGGCGGGGAAGTTTGGAATATTGGCCAGGTTTATGATATCACCTGGACTGCCACAGATAATATTGAAGTCGCTCAATATAAAATTGAGTATTCCACAGATGATGGCGCCAATTGGGTAGACCCTCCAATTCGAGATTGGACTGACGGAAATCCGCAAACCTATTCCTGGACTATTCCCGATACACCCTCGGCCTTATGCCTTGTCAAAGTATCCTGCAGAGATAACGCGCTAAATCTAGGCCTCGATAACACTGATGGCAACTTCACGATATTCGTTTCATTGCCGGGATGTAATTATGTCGTCGGCGATGTCAATAACAGCGGCGGTTTTTCGGGTTTGGACGTTACCTATTCGGTGCGCTATTTCAAGGGCGGTCCCGATCCCCTATATAGCTGTGAATGCCCTACCGGAAGCGGCAATACCTGGTATGTGGTTGGTGATGTTAACGGCTCCTGTTCCTTCTCCGGTCTTGATGTGACTTATATGGTTAGATATTTCAAGGGCGGGCCGGCTCCGATGGCGTGCCCAAGTTGCCCGCCATCATTGTTGGCTCCTCCGGGACCTCTGGTAAAACCATCTGAGATTCCGGCAGGTAACGGAATTATAGAACGAGAAAACGATAGATAGTTCAGATTAAGATAAGTCAAAATATGAAGGCAGCGGAACAAACGCTGCCTTTTCTAATATTAAGTAAATGATATTGAGATCATAGGAGGCAACAGTGGAAAAAGCATATTTTGCTGGCGGCTGTTTCTGGGGAGCAGAGCATCTTTTTAAAAAACTCGAAGGGGTAACATCAACGCGGGTTGGCTATATGGGGGGCCATAAAACAAATCCCACCTACAAAGAAGTATGTGGTGGCCAAACCGGCCATGCCGAGGCGGTTGAAATTACATTTGACCCAGAAAAAACTAATTTCGAGAAGGTAGCCCGGTTTTTCTTTGAGATTCACGACCCAACTCAGATAAATCGGCAAGGGCCAGATATTGGAGAACAGTATCGTTCGGTTGTGTTTTATGGCGACGAAAATCAAAAAAAGACCGCCCAAAAACTTATCGACGAACTAAAGGCCAAAGGTTATAAAGTTGTAACCGAGATTATCAAGGCTGATAGATTTTGGGATGCCGAGGATTATCATCAAGATTACTATGAGGTAACCGGCAA
>DOTU01000094.1:19747-22907 GCA_003520965.1 Candidatus Zixiibacteriota bacterium | reverse complement strand
TATCTGATACTTCGGGAGCGGATTGGGATTTATGGCGTTATTGCGGTCATCCTGGGGCTGTTGGGAAGTTTCCTGGTAGCCAGAGGAGATCTAAAGATCGATCCTGCACATCTTAAGGGAGATATTCTCTCACTGCTGGGAGCTGTTTTTGCGGGAACCTACCTTTTTCTGGGGCGGTATCTTCGGCCAAGGATTGATCTTATACCGTATATAGTAACGGTCTACGGAGTATCATCGTTGGTGCTGTTAATTTTGGGATTAGCTACCAGATCAATCGCGGTTCCCACGGGCGGGTCGGATTATCTTATCTTTTTCCTTTTAGCTTTAGGTCCGACGATTTTGGGGCATAATCTGTATAATTACGCCCTTCGTCATTTACCGGCATTTCCGGTAGGGATATCGATACTTGGCGAGCCGGTATTGGCGACAATCTGGGGCATACTTATTTTTGGGGAAAAACCTCTTTTCACTACCCTGTTGGGCGGGATTATTATTATTCTGGCGATTGTGCTGGTTATGACAAGAATGAAAAAAGCCATTGAGGTGGTAGCGTGAGAAAAGGGCTGTTGATTAGTTTTGAGGGGTTGGATAAGGTCGGTAAATCGACACAGGTTGATCGCCTGATGGAGCATCTTACAGAGCATCGGAAACTCAACCCAATACTCGTGCGCGAACCGGGGTCAACAGAGGTGGGGGAAAAGATACGAGATATCCTGGCCGATCCCGCGTTAAAAGGGAAAATCTCACCGTTGTGCGAATTCATGCTTTATTCAGCCAGCCGGGCGCAGTTGGTAACGGAGGTTATCTCGCCTAAGCTTTCTGCGGGCGAACTGGTGATTGCCGATAGATATTACGACTCGTCAAGCGCCTACCAGGGTTTTGGGCGGGGGATCAGTCTTGAATTTATTAATAAAGTCAACGCCACGGTCACTCTAGACCTCGTACCGGATCTTTCAATCCTTCTAACTGTTGAAAATTTCGTTTCTGAATCGCGCAAAAAGCCGGATCGCTTCGCGCCCAATCTCTTTGACGATCGTTTGGAGCAAGAGTTTATGGATTTTAGAAAGAAAGTCCAACAGGGATTTTTAGAAATCGCCCAAAAAGAGCCTGCTCGGTTTTTGGTTTTAGACGCCAACGAGAAGCGAGAACAGTTGGCCAAGAAGATAGCCGCGCGAGTCGATAAGCTTATAAAGGAAAAATCATAATTAACCTGATAAATCTAAATTGCTGAGGATGACTATGATTTATTCAGCCTTAATTCCATTACTTATCTTTCTTCCCAATGTGGTACTTATTTTTGCACCACCTATAAAAGATTCATTACCGGAGAAAATCAATAAAACCGCATCTTATATATTATTTGAGACAATTGAGTGGATAAGCAGGCTTTTTATCCTCGTTATACCATTTTTTAGCAAAATCTATTTGGGCGGCGGAATTGAAAATTGGTGTCTGGCAATAATGTTTATTGCAATGGGCTTATATTATTTAGTATGGGCAAGATATATGTTCGGCGGGCGCGATTACCGTCTGCTTTATTCGAACTTATGGAAAATCCCGCTACCGCTGGCGCTAAGCCCATTTATCTATTTCCTGGGGGCATCGTTTATTCTGCATTCGATGCCAATGTTATTAACTGCGATTACTTTCGGAGCAACCCATATTCATATCAGCCGACTGGAACGCGACCGTCTTTTATGCGCTTCTCAGAATTGTACATCCTTAACAAGTTCATAATTTGAACAAGAGCTGTTATTTTGCTCCTGTTTCTTGCAGACTGAAACAGATATTTATACAATTTTTCCCACAGCGTAAGCGCGCATCATAAGTATACCGATATTAATTTCAGGGCGGCATAGGCGCCTTTTATCGCCTCTGTCGCTCGATGATGTTATGAAGATACTTGGGGCAATTTTCAGAATATTGAGCCGTTACGGCTGGAGCGCAACCCTGATTGTTCTGGGAGCGTTTGCGGTCGGTTTTACCTGGTCGTCGTCGGATGAGCTTTACAGCAATATCCGACTGTTTGACAAAGCCGCCATTACTATCAGCTCCGATTATGTAGAAAATCTTAATGACAAAGAGCTTATCAAAGCCGGTATCGATGGTATGCTTGCCAAGCTTGATCCTTATTCGAAATTCCTTGCAGATGACGATTATCTCTATTTAAAGCAAGAGACTGAAGGTGAATTTGAGGGTATTGGCGTTTCTCTCGGATTTCATCATGATACGCTGACAGTCGAATCGGTCATGGAAGGGACTCCGGGATATAACCGGGGCATAATCGCCGGGGATAGGATAATATCAATCGATGGGACAACCACAACGAATCTCAATATACGCCAGATCAAAATGATTCTTCGTGGGCAAAGGGGGAGCACTGTTTCGCTCGGTATTTTCAGGCCTGATATGGGTGCTTTTAATTTGAAGATCGAGCGGGCCAAGGTTGAAATAAAGGCAATCCCATTTTACAGCATGGTTAAGGACAATGTTGGTTATATCAGACTGGCTCGTTTTTCGAGCGGTTCATCGTCAGAGCTTCATAACGCAATCCGCGATCTTAAACGGCTGGGGATGACATCACTTATATTGGATATGAGAAATAATCCGGGCGGTCTGCTATTAGAATCGGTTGAGATGGCCAGCATGTTCCTGCCTGAGAAGGCTAAAATTGTCGAAACACGCGGTAAAAACGGAATGGTTGGCGACACTTATTTTTCATCCGGCAAAGATGATTTTCAGGTAGGGGGGGTCGCGGTATTAGTCGATAGCTTGACTGCCAGTGCCGCTGAAATTGTGGCGGGCGCAATTCAGGATCATGATCGTGGCGTGATTATCGGTGGCTCCACATTTGGGAAAGGGCTCGTACAGCAGGTAATGCAGTTTACCGACGAAACGGCTTTGAAACTGACCACCGCTAAATATTACCTGCCATCGGGGCGCTGCCTGCAGAAGCCGGACTGGTCGACATTTGAACTTGTCAGAGGTAAAGTGGATGAACCGACAGATTCTCTTTACCGAACAGATTCGGGACGAGCGGTTTTCGGCGGCGGCGGAATTATACCCGATATATTTGTAGAGGATGATGCCTCGTCAGATTATATTCAATCTATAAAAAACCAAGCGAAATTCTTCGATTTTTCATTAGTTTATCAAAAAT
>DOTU01000094.1:11859-19372 GCA_003520965.1 Candidatus Zixiibacteriota bacterium | reverse complement strand
GCCTAAAGGATAATGTTAAAGAGCCTTCAGAAAAAATTAAAGCGGCATTTGAGGTTATAGATAAGGAACTCTCGGCTAAAGAGACCTGGCTATTTGATACTCATTATTCCGATATCGCAAGGCAGCTACAGGAAACCATGATTTTAACAGCTTTCGGCGAAGATATTTTGTACCAGGAAGTCCAATTATCGGGGGACTCGAATATACTTGAGGCTTTAAATATCCTCGCTGACGGGAATCGTTACGCCGGTATTCTAACCACTCACTAAACTTGCCTTTTAACTGACAATTTCATAGATTGGGCGGCAAGTTTTTTGTGTTACTGGATGATTGTTTTTTCGAGTGAGAATTGGCAAGCTGGACGATCTGAATATCTGCGTCTGAAAGTGATCTAATAATGGCATTCAGATTGCTTCGTCGTTTGGCAGTAGCCGGACTCCTCGCAATGACATCAAACGGTGTAAAAACTCGAATGGTGTTTTAGTAAGGCAGGTATTTTGATTGATCCATACATGATATTTATCGATTTCGATGGCACGATTACGGAAAATGATGTCGGCTATGAAATGTTTAAGAAATTTACCTCGGCTGCCACTGAGCCTATAGTGCAGGCATATCGGCGGGGTAAGGTCAACTCCCTGGACTGTCTGACCCGTGAGTGTGAAATCTGGAATGAGTCTTCAATTGATCATACGAAAGTATTCGCCTATCTCGATGACCAAACTCTTCGGCCGGGAATTGAGAAATTCCTTATCGAACTTGGGAAGCTGCAAATTAAGCCCATGATTCTCTCAGAGGGGTTTGACTTTTATATCGATAGAATTCTAAGTTCGCACAAGCTGGGGAATCTGGAGCGAGTTACAAATATAGCCCGTTTTGAGAAGGGGCGCATAAGCCCCGAATTTCCTCACTACAAATTCGGTTGCCTGGAATGCTCAAGCTGCAAAGGATACCATATCAGGCGTCTCAGGCCACCCAATTCATGCGCGATATATATCGGCGATGGTCATTCCGATTTACATGCTTCGTTAACGGCCGATATTGTTTTTGCCAGATCGCATCTTGCAGAGCTTCTCGAAGGCGCAAAACGAAGATTTTTCGCTTATGGCACATTTCATGATATCAGCGCTGAGCTAAAAAACATCAGGCAAATCGGGTTGTTTGCACAGAGCGAAAAGATAAATTTCTGCCGGTTTTCAGAAAGGTACAAAGAAAAGATCCACAAGCTCTGGGAATCAGGCGAGGTGATGAGTTATGTGGGCTATCCTTTCGGTTTAGGTTGGAGCCGGGCGAGATTCAATGATCATTGGAAAAAACTCCTGAGGGATGAGCAAGCGATATATTTGGCCCTGGAGGATAACTCCGGGAACTTTTTAGGAGAGGGCAAGATAGCGTTTCCGGATGAAGACGGTTTCTGCCAACCGGATATGAAGCTGCTTCCGGAGTTTTGGGGCCAGGGGTTGGGCTTTGAGGCCTGGCATATAATTTTGGAGCGTATCGGAGCACGCTGGCCGGAAGCAGGAATCGTGGTGACGCCGAATATTGAAAACAGCCGCGCAATAAAGCTTTATCGCAGTTTAGGTTTTAAATTTATCGGAGATGAATATCTATGGGAGCCACCGGAGAGCGATTTTGGGGCGGTTCCTGTTTGCTATCGAAGAATGGTTAAAAAGGGTGTTGCCAGCGGCAAGAATATATAGTAAGATTTTGGGGATTTTGGTGATAGAGGAGAGCGCATGAAAGCAGTGATAATGGCGGGTGGATTCGGTACTCGGCTGCGGCCCCTAACGGCAAATATTCCCAAACCAATGGTGCCCATGGCGGGAAAACCGGTCATGGAGCATATCATTAATCTGCTTAAAAAGCATGGGATTGAGGAAATCATCTCCATGCTTTATTTCCAATCGGAGCAGATCGAATCATACTTCGGCGATGGTTCCAGGTGGGGCGTGAAGATGAGCTATATCAGGGCGGAGGCTGATTTTGGCACTGCGGGATCGGTCAAAAACGCCCAGAAATATTTAGATGATCCATTTATAATAATCTCCGGAGATGTACTCACCGATTTCGACCTGACAGAAGCTATAAATTTTCACAGGAAGAGAAAAGCCCAAGCCACCATTGTTCTGACCAGGGTGGAAAATCCGCTTTCTTATGGTATTGTTATCACCAATAATACCGGAAAAATCACTCGTTTTCTCGAAAAACCAGGCTGGGGCCAGGTTTTTTCGGATACTGTTAATACCGGAATCTATATTCTCAATCCTGAAGTACTGGGCTATATACCGTCAAAAAAAGAGTTCGATTTCTCCAAAGATCTCTACCCCTATATGCTTTCTAAAAAGATGAAGCTCTTCGGCCATGTTGCACCCGGTTACTGGCGAGATATTGGAAATATCGAGGAGTACTATTTGGCCCATCAAGATGTATTCGAGGGGAGAGTCAATATTGAGCTTTCCGGAAAGCGGCAGGAATATCCTGATGCCAAGATTCTAGTTGGAGAAAATACATTTATATCGCATGGGGCACAGTTTTCGGGTACTGTTGTTATCGGAGATAATGTCAAGATTGGGCCGCGCGCCAAGATTTTTCAAAGCGTTATAGGAAGCAATTCGATAATTGGACGCGATGTTGATCTGAACCGAGTGGTAAGCTGGGACGGTGTTTCGATCGGTCCCAATGCAAAAATCAGCGAGGCGATTCTTTGCAGAAACGCCTTCGTCGGCGAGGAAGCCATTATCGAAGAAAACTGTATTCTTTCGGATCATAGTAAAGTTGGCGAAAATTGTTGGATTAAACGAAACGTTAAAATCTGGCCCAACAAAGAGGTTGAGGCCGGCGCAATTCTTAGCACCAGCCTTATCTGGGGCGAGCGCTGGAGTCGGGATTTGTTTGCGGATTCCAAAGTAACCGGCGTGGGCAATACCGAGTTGACGCCTGAATTTGCGGCCAAGCTTGGGGCGGCGTTTGGGGCTATGATTGGCGAAGGGCGTACGGTAGCAGTCTGCCGCGGGCCATCCAATGCGGCGCGGATGTTGAATCGCGCTGTTATCAGCGGTGTACTTTCTACAGGAGTAAGCGTTAACGATCTTCAGACCACGCCTGTACCGGTAATCCGTCGTGAACTGCGCAGCGGGAGGTTAGCCGGAGGGATTCACACCCGGCTTAACCCCGACGGAAATGAAGAGATCGATATGATCTTTTTTGATCAAAATGGAAGCGATCTGCCAACGTCGAAGAGCAAGAGCATAGAGCGTCTCTTTTTCCGCGAGGATTTCCGCAGGGCACCGATTGCCGGCACAGGTTCAATAGATTTTCCGTCGCGGGTTATAGAAGGGTATCGCGAATCTTTTATCCCCTATATCGAAAAATCGGTTTTCGAGAAAACATCGCCCAAAGTTGTAATCGACTATTCTTATGGCGGCGCCTCGGAAATCCTACCGGGAATATTAGGTGAATTGGGGATCGACGCGATTTCGCTTAATTCATTTATCGATCAAAAAAAGGTTTATTATTTCAGCCAATTCCAGCGGGAGGCATTAAAGCAGCTTGGAACGATTGTAAAATCGCTCGATTGCGATATCGGCTTTCTTCTAAATCCGGGAGCCGAAAAGTTCATGGCGGTCGATGAAAAAGGGGATGTTGTCTCAATTCAGAAGATGCTTCTGAAGGTAACCCAGCTTTATTTCGAGGTGGCCAAGCCAAAGCGGATCGCGGCGCCGGTTACGGCCTCGGCGGGGTTGGAGATGATTGCCGATGAGTTTGGCGCTCAGATTGTCTGGATTCCAAGCGATCACCAGGCGATGATGGAAGCCGCCGGAACGGAGGGGATTGATTTTGTAGTCGGTACCAAAGGCGGCTTTATTTTCCCGGGATTCCAGCTGGGGGTTGACGCCATGTTTGTAACAGTGAAAATCCTGGAGCTTTTGGGGCGTACGGGCCAGAAGCTTAGCCAGGTTACAGGCGACTGGGACAGGCTGCATATGGCCGAAAAAGAAGTAGCTTGCGCCTGGGGTAAAAAGGGGCAGGTTATGCGCTCGCTTATGGCCCATTCGGAACGGGCCGCCCGGATAATTGTGGATGGCGTTAGAATATCGGAAGATGATGGCTGGGTTCTTATTCGTCCAGACCGAAAAAGAGCGGCGTTCTATATTTTAGCCGAATCTTATTCAGATGAGACGGCAAAAGAACTGGTCAAGGAGTATGTCAAGAATATCAAAAATTGGCAAAAATAGTCTATGTCGATTCCCGTGTGGCTTGATGGGCATAAATTTAGCTTGACCTATATATTCAAAAATATATATTAAAAGTCTGAAACAAAAGGAGCGCCTGGGAAATAATTGCTAAAAATTTGATGATTCGGTTCCCCGGGGAACTACTTTAAACTAAAAACAGATGCGGGTGCTTCTGGTGATGAAATTCAAGAACAAGACTGGATTCCGGGTGAATAGTCTTATCCCGGTTTTTTATTGTATTTTCTTTGTTTTACTAACTACTCTTTCCTGGGCTCAAAACAAACCCACAAAAAAAGACGAACTCGATATTAAATCGAAGCTAAGCTATACTGCTTTTCAACCGGGTAATAAGACCCTTCTTGACAACAAAATAAACCCTGACACTTATATTCTTGGGCCCGGGGATGTGCTTTCCATTTTCACCTGGGGCAGTTTTCAAGGCCAATATCAGCTAACCGTAACGCCTGAGGGTATGCTGTTAGTCCCGGAGATAGGCCCAATCGATGTCGCCGATATCACTCTTACCGAAGCCCGCAGGAAAATAGCGGATAGTATTCAGGGCAAGTACCGCAATGTTGAATCAACCATCTCTTTGGTGGATTTGCGGGTTTTTAAGGTATATGTTGGGGGCGCGGTTGTCGAGCCCGGCGCATATCCGGCGACGGCTGTGACAAGGGCCTCCGAAGTTATTACTTTGGCCGGCGGTTTTTTTGATGGCCCGGACGCTGAAGATAAAACCAGGATGCCGTCCTCCCAATATATTTCTTCATGGCTCAGGGTTTCTTCAAAGCGAAATATCGAGATTCATAGGCGGGGTGGCGATACCTTGTACGCCGATGTGGCAAGATTAAATTTAGCCGGAAATCCAATCTTCGATCCTACCTTAAGCGACGGCGACGAGATATTTGTTCCACTTAAGGAATGGAATGTCAACAACTACGGAATTTTCGGGGCTGTCAAAAATCAAGGTTATTTTGAACATTCCGATAGAGATTCATTGGCTGATCTAATTGAATTGGCTCACGGCCTGACCTTGGACGCCGATTCGCAAGCCGTTGAAATCGTACGTTTTCAACCTGATAACAGAACGACCCATAGCATTTTTGTAAATCTAAAAACGCGGGACTGGAATATCCCGTTAAGAGCCGATGATCGCGTTTATATTAAGCCATTGCAGGGATATCATGAAAAATATCAGGTGGAATTAATCGGCGAATTTAATTATCCCGGTTTCTATGCAATCACGGAGGACTCCACTACGCTTTCTCAAATAGTGGCTAAAGCAGGGGGATTGACGGATATGGCCTCACTTGAAGAAGCGGAAATGACCAGAGTTTCAGCAGAAGAGTTAGTGGATCCGGAGTTTGAACGCCTAAAGAAAATGCTTGTCGCCGATATGTCGGAGAGTGAATACGAGTATTTCAAGATCAAATCGCGTGCTAAAATGGGCCGGGTGGCTGTAGATTTTAATAGCCTTTTCGCGGGGCATGATTTATCGAAGGATATTCTATTACGGAATTTCGATGTAGTTAGTGTGCCTCGCAAGCGCCAGGTAGTCAACGTTTCCGGTGAGGCCGCCAATCCGGGCTTTTTAACATATCTGCCTGAAAAGGATTATATTTATTATATCCAGATGGCGGGAGGTTTCTCTGATCGTGCGGGTCGGAGAAATGTTTCAATAATTAAGGCTAACGGTGAGTGGAAAAGTCCCCAAAAAGGGAAACCGCTCGAAGCGGGCGACACGGTCTGGATACCGGAGAAGAAAAAGCATAACTATATCGGAACGATAAAAGATTTGGTGCTTTTCATAGGTAACTTAGCCACTATTTATCTGGTAATAAGGCAGGCGACCCAATGAGTTCAATTTCAGAAAATAATGCCACCGAGAAGGGTTTTTTCTGGCTCTTCCTTAGCTTTGTATTTAAGTGGCGTCGGCTTCTTCTGGTCAATACCCTAATTGCCGTCGTATTTACATTTATCGTCATGCTCTTTATGCCAAATTGGTATAAATCAACGACCACCATTTTACCTCCTGAAAAAGAGAGTGGGCTGGGGTTTGGAGCGAGTCTTTTGCCATCGAGTTTAGGTTCACTATTGGGCGGAAGCGGAATGAGTTTGCCCGGTTTGGCCTCTCCAAGCGACCTTTATGCCTCAATAGCCAAGAGCCGAGCGGTATGTATGGCCGTAATCGAGAAATATAATCTTAAAACGGTATTCGATACGGAGTTCGATGAGCAGGCGATCGATGAACTTATGGGAAGAACCAGTATTTTAGTTGAACCTGATGGCATAATTACGATTAGCTATGAAGATACTGATCAGAACCGGGCGGCTGCGGTAACTAACAGCCTGGCGGAAGAGCTTAACCGAGTCAACCGAGAGAATATGGCGTCCAAAGCTCATGCCATGCGGGAGTTTGTAGAGCAGCGGCTAACCGAAACAATTAGCGATCTAGCAGCGGCCGAGGAAGCGTATAAGAATTTTCAAGAGATTCATTTCGCAGTTTCTCTCGATGAACAAGTCAAAGCGGTAATCGGCGCTGTTGCCGAATTGCGCGGTCAGTTGGCGGTTTCTGAAATCGAATTGGGCGTAATGAAAAAATCGCTTTCGCCAACAAATTTAACATACCAGGAGCAGGAATATAAGATCGAGCAAATAAAGGATCAATTATCCAAACTCGAGAACGGCGATACGACGCAATCGGCATTTCTCAACATGCCAATGAAAGAAACTCCCCAACTGGCGCTTCAACTGGCCAGACTCACTCGCGAGCTCAAAATTCAGGAGACGATATTTGAGCTTCTTAAACAGCAATATGAGCAAGCCAAGATCCAGGAGCTAAAAGATACGCCTACTATTCAGGTACTCGATAAGGCCGAAATACCAAAAATCAAAAGCAGACCCAAGAGGGTTTCAATTGCGATTATGGGCGGCATGGCCAGTTTTGGATTTACGCTGATTTTTGTTTTAATGCTTGAATTCATGCGTCGAGAAAAAGAAAAGGATTCACTTGTTTATCAGAAAATGCGGAGCA
The DNA here is from genome assembly GCA_003520965.1 of Candidatus Zixiibacteriota bacterium. Classification (GTDB taxonomy): domain Bacteria; phylum Zixibacteria; class MSB-5A5; order UBA10806; family UBA10806; genus UBA10806. Next base: position 12,103 of record DOTU01000094.1, on the reverse strand, counting down.
TTACTCAGATGCTCAATGAAGATTATGATTGGATAAGGACCATATTTTCCAGAAAGCGAAACAATGGCAGTTAAAATTGGACAAATAGGAATTGGAGCCTGGGGCAAGAATTTGCTCCGTACTTTTAGCAGCCTGCCGGGAGTATCTGTTCCAATAGCGTGTGATGGCGATGCAGCCCAACTATCCAAATTGGCAACGTCTTTCAAGGGAGTTGAGTTTACATCGGATCCAGAGAAGATTATCA
>DOTU01000094.1:3723-11507 GCA_003520965.1 Candidatus Zixiibacteriota bacterium | reverse complement strand
GTATTTGTGGAAAAGCCGCTTGTATTGAGTATCGACCATGGCCGAAAATTGGTTGAAATTGCCGAGCAAAATAAGAGAATATTAATGGTCGGCCATATAATGGAGTATCATCCGGCCAGCCTTAAGCTCAAAGAGTATATTGATTCGGGGATGCTCGGTAAAATCCATTACCTGTATGCTACCAGGGTTAACCTGGGCAAAGTACGCGATATCGAAAATGCTCTATGGAGTTTTGCCCCACACGACATATCGCTCATTGTCTTTTTATTGGGTCAGATGCCCAGCCGCGTGACCGCCACCGGAGCGGCATATCTTCAAAAGGGTATTGAGGACGTGTCATTTTTAACGATGCACTTTGCTGATAAGACGATGGCTCATATTCACGTCAGCTGGCTTGATCCCCACAAGGAACGAAAGCTAACGGTCGTGGGTTCTAAAATGATGGTGATGTTCGACGATACAGGCTCAAGCGAAAAAATATGGCTCTATGACAAGGGAGTAGATCCTAAGCTCGATTACAATACTTACGGCGAATATCTCAGTGTAAGGGCGGGCGATATTACCATTCCCAGGGTTGACTCTATCGAGCCGCTCAAACTGGAATGTCAGCATTTTATTGAATGTATAAAAAACCGGACTCAGCCGCGTTCCGATGGCCGAGACGGACTCAAGGTACTAACAATTCTAAGCGCGGCTCAGATTTCTATGGAACAGGGCGGAGCCCCGATGGAGATCTTCCCCAACGCTTACAACTAAAGAGGTTTTGATGGATTATTACAGCGATAAGTCAGCCAAAGTGGGCGCCAACACGACAATCGGTTACAATAGCTTTATTGGAAAAGATGTCCAAATTGGCGATGGGTGCAAAATCGGAGTGGGAGTTGTCATCCACGAAGGTACAAAGGTTGGTTCAAATATTAGAATTGACGACAACGCCGTTTTGGGCAAATACCCGATGAAAGCGGCCAATTCCGCCACTACCAAAGACCAGGAACTTCCTGTTTTAACGGTAGGTGACAATTGCATTATAGGTACCAATGTAGTTCTCTACCGGGGCGCCAAGATCGGCAAAAAGGTGCTGATTGCGGATCTCTCCTCGGTACGTGAGAATGTCGAAATCGGCGATTTTACGATCATTGGCCGTGGCGTAACAGTCGAGAATTTCTGCAAGATCGGTTCTTACTGCAAGCTTGAAACCAACGTTTATATCACTGCCTATTCTGAAGTGGAAGACCGTGTTTTCGTAGCTCCCTGTGTGGCGACGTCAAACGACAATTATATCGGACGTACCGAAGAGCGCTTCAAGCACTTTAAGGGGGTAACAATCAAGAAGGGCGCACGAATCGGCGTTGGCGCAGTGATTCTGCCCGGCATGGTTGTGAATGAAGACGCGTTGGTAGCGGCAGGCGCGTTATTGACCAAGGATGCGAAGGCTAAAAAGATCGTAGCCGGAGTTCCCGCCAAGGAGTTCCGCGATGTGCCATCCGAGCAATTTTTAGAGAATCAGAATTGGTGAAAGGTTTACGAATGAAAGTACCTCTTTTAGACTTAAAAAGACAATATATCGCAATAAAAAGCGAAATCGATAACTCCATTCAAAAAGTACTGGACCACGGCATGTTTGTTATGGGGCCGGAGGTTAAGGAGCTTGAAGAAAAGCTAGCCAAATATTGCGGCGTGAAAAACGGTATCGGTGTGGCCTCCGGTACGGACGCGCTTCTTCTTTCCCTGCGCGCTCTGGGCGTAGGTCCCGGCGATGAAGTGATTACTACAACCTTCACCTTCTTTGCCACTGCAGGGGTGATAAGCCGTTTAGGCGCAAAGCCGGTCTTCATCGATATCAATGACAAGGACTTTAATATTGATCCGGCATTGATTGAAAAAGCGATTACGCCGCGCACTAAGGCAATGATACCGGTGCATCTCTATGGACAGATGGCCGAGATGGATGAAATCATGAAGATCGCGAGTAAGCATAATATCCCGGTGGTTGAGGATGCGGCTCAGGCGATTGGCGCTGAATACCAGGGCAAGCGAGCTGGGCAGTTTGGGACATTCGGTTGTTACTCATTTTTCCCAAGCAAAAACTTAGGCGCTTACGGGGATGGCGGCTTTATTGTCACCAATGACGATAAGCTGGCCGACCTGATCCGCAAACTGCGTGTTCACGGTTCAAAGCCCAAGTATTATCACTCGATTGTCGGTTACAATAGCAGGCTTGATACAATCCAGGCGGCAGCTTTATTGGTTAAACTAAACCACCTTCCCGAATGGCATGAAGCCAGAAGGCAAAAGGCGGCTACATACAATAGACTGCTCAAAGATATCAAGCAGGTAAAAACGCCATTCGTTCATGATTATAATTACCATATTTACCACCAGTATACCATTCTGGCTGAAAAGCGCGACGGATTGAAAGAGCATCTCAAAGCCAAAGAGATAGGGTTTGATACCTACTATCCACTACCCCTGCATTTACAGGAATGCTACCGGGATCTTAACTATAAGGTAGGAGATTTACCGGTCTCTGAGCGATTGGCGAATCTGGCGATTTCTCTACCGGTGTTTCCTGAGCTAACCGATCAGGAGCAGGAATATGTCGCCGAGGTTATCAAGGAGTTTTACTGCAAGTAATGAAAAAAGCGGCGTTGGTTGTTGGAGCCAGGCCTCAGTTCATAAAAACCGCCCCGCTAATTTTAGAGCTGGGGCGGTTTTTCAAGATGGTCCTGATCCATACCGGACAGCATTATGATTTTATGATGTCTGAGAATTTTTTCGACGAGCTGGCTATACCAGATCCCGATTATCATCTTGAGGCATCGGGGAAAACCCCGGGCAAACAGCTTGGGCGAATGATACAGGGGCTCGAAGCAGCGTTTGCTACTGAAAAACCGGATTTGGCCATCGTGGTGGGGGATACCAACTCAACTCTTGCCGGAGCGATAACCGCAGTTAAATTTGGATTGCCGCTGGCCCATGTCGAAGCGGGAGTGCGCTCCAAAAGTAAGACTTTGCCTGAACAGATTAACCGTCTGGTTACTGATTCAATCACAGATTATTTTCTTAGCCCGACCCCTCTGTCGGTTGAAAATTTAAAGCGCGAAGGTAAAACAGAGCATCTTTACGATACCGGGGATGTCATTTACGATTGCCTGCGGCTCTCCGAAAACCGAATTCCCAAAATGCCCGAATCTCTAAGAAGTTTGCCAGCGAGATTTATCCTGGCTACCATTCATCGGGCGGAGGCAGTGGATAACGTAGAAAATCTCACAAATATTTTGCATTCATTTGGCACTGCCTCAACCCCCGTGATCTTACCGGTGCATCCGCGCACGATGAAGATGCTTAAGACTTTCGATCTGGTCGGGACTCTCCCCGGGAATCTGATACTAATCGATCCTTTGGGTTATCTGGATATTCTATCGCTGGTCAGGCGATCGTACCTTGTGGTGACCGATTCGGGAGGAGTACAGCGCGAGGCAATATATCTGGGGAAACCGGTAATTGTAGCCAGGCCGGAAACAGAGTGGGTTGAGTTTGAACATCTTGGATGGCTTAAAGTAGCAGGTTACCGCTTTGATTTGACCGAGAAATTCGAAACCCCGGGATTTAAAAGCGCGGAGCTTATGCATCTCTTGCGCCCCGCAGCGGCGGGGATGGCCGAAATCCTGCGCAATCTTTGAGCTGTTGGCAATCAGGCGAATAGTTGTTTCGTTTGAAAAATAATGAATAAAGTCAAGTCACTACATATCTGCCTGTTTGGTGATGAACGATCTATCCATACCAGGCGCTGGGTTGAAGCGTTGCGCGAAGCAGGCCACCGTGTCGACCTGATTACCCTGAATAAGGATCCTGAAAATGATATCGGGGGGATTACGCTTGAAGGTACTTCGAATTATAATAGGATAATCAAATTTAAGCCTGTTAAAAGTATACTTGGTACGATCGCCCCGCAGATATATCATTCTCATCAAATCGGATATCAGGAAGGTTCAAAACTTGATTATTTTGCGAAGATTGGACCTCTAAAGAAGCTGGTTAAGAAACTAAATCCGGATATTTTTCACTCACACCAGGCATCAAGTTATGGTTTTCTGGCAAGTTTTGTAATGCATCCTCGTAAGATTCTCTCTGTGTGGGGAGATGATGTCATTGAATTTCCCAAACGGAATTTTGTCTATAGGGCATTTATTAAACGTTCGATTTCGGGCGCGTATCATATTACAGCCACCAGTCATTTTTTGAAAGATATCGTTATTAGCTATTCCCGGCCCGCGAAGGATATAACCGTAGTTCCGTTTGGGATAGACTTGAATCGGCTCAGTCCGGTGACAAGAACCTCAAATCAGATGGTCAGAATTGGAATAGTCAAATGGTTGACATATAAATATGGGATTGATATTCTTATCAAAGCCTTTGATAAGATCGTTAAAGCGGGTTATAAAGCTGAGTTAATCATTGCGGGACGGGGGGCATCCGAGGATGATTTCAAGCGACTGGTCGCAGAATCCGGTTTGCACGATAAAGTTGTTTTTCACGGTTATGTCAAACCTTCGGAGTTGCAAAGTTTTTTGGCTGCAATTGATATCTTTGCCATGCCGTCCATTACGGATGGCGAAAGCTTTGGGGTAGCCGCTCTGGAAGCCTCCGCCACCTGTCTGCCGGTTATAGCAACCCGAGTTGGCGGAGTACCAGAAGTGGTTAAAGATGGCGAAACCGGAATCTTAGTTGAACGGAGCAATATCTCGCAGTTAGCTGAAGCGTTAATTAAACTTATCGAGAACCCTGAGCTGCGTCTAAGAATGGGACTGGCCGGTCGTGCTTATGTCGAGCAGAATTATCGTTGGCAGGATAATGTCGCATCGATGGAAAAACTCTATCGAGATATACTCCGATGAAAATACTTTTAATAGCGCAATATTTCCCCCCTGAGACAGGAGCTGCGACTAACCGACTTCTCTCATTTGCCAGAGGTTTTGCGCTCAAGGGGCATGCTGTTACTGTGCTCTGCGAATTCCCCTGCTATCCGTCAGGGAAGATACCGGAAGCATATCGCCATAAGCTATATACTAAAGAGCAGTTCGAAAATTTCGAAGTTGTCAGAACTTATGTTATTCCAACCAAAAGAAAGGGCTTGAAATCACGCCTTCTTAACTACGCCAGCTTTATGTTTTCATCCTTAGTGGTGGGATTATTTCTAAAGCGCCCGGATGTTATCATTGTCTCATCGCCACCTCCCACAGTAGGAGCAAGCGCGGCGATAGTTAGTTTTCTTAAAATGACTCCGCTAATTGGCGATCTGAGAGACCTCTGGCCAGATTATGCGATCAAAATCGGTGAGCTTAAAAATAAGTATGCGATTTTTTGTGGCCGGATTGTTGAGCGAATCTTTTATTGGCGCTGCTTCGCTTTTGTGACTATCTCCGAGGGACTGAAACGGGATCTGGAAAAAAAGATATCCTCGAAAGAGGTTCGAATCGTGATGAATGGCTCATCCATCCCCGACCTACCCGCTTACGACAATAGAAAAGCTGATTGTTTTACAAGGCCAATCATCAATGTATGCTACGCTGGAGTTGTTGGTCTTCTGCAACCAGTGGCGGATATAGTTAATGCCGCGAAGAAAACGCGCGATGATAAAACCATCAAGTATACTATTATCGGAAGCGGCGTTAAGCTTGAGGAATTGAAGGAGTTGGCAAGGGAGAGGAATCTGAGTAATATTGATTTTACCGGCGATCTCAGGTTCAATGAAACAAACGAACTGATGTTAAAAGCCGATATCGCGGTGGTGCCGCTTCTGGATATTGAGGAATTTAAAGGCGCGCTTCCCTCGAAATTTTTTGATAGTATGGCGTTAGGATTACCTATTATTTTGGGGGTGGATGGAGAAGCGCGACAGATTCTTGAGGAAAACAGGACAGGAATCTACTATAAGCCTGGCTCATCCGAGGATTTGGTAGAAAAAATATACTGGCTTAAGGCTCATCCAGAGGAAGCAAGTTGTATGGGTGAGGCCGGTAGAAGGCTGGTGTATAGCTCTTTTCCGAGATCGCTTCAGGCGGAAAGAATGGAGCAGGTTGTTTTGGAGTTGATGAAATCCCGTTAACAATCGAGACAGTAGCTGGTAGTATATAGTATTATTTATTTGCGTTTGTTTAGTCCGGATAGTGATATTAGATTAAGTAATGGTAATTCGACAGAGATTAGAGGAAGCAACTTAAGGGTGGCATTCGAAAATATTAAAGTATTGAAGAGCTCAAGGGATTAATATAAGATTATGGAAAAAATGGTAAATGCATTCACCATTGATTTTGAGGATTGGTATCAGGGACTCGAAATTCATAAAATAGATACCTGGCACAAATTCGAATCGCGGATCGAGCGAAACTGTCAGAAGATTTTGGAAGTTCTGAAGGCTCATGATGTCAAAGCGACATTTTTCGTGCTTGGATTTCTGGCGGAAAAATATCCCCATTTAATTAAGATGATCCACGATTTAGGGCATGAGGTGGGATCGCACGGTTATTCGCATTCCCAGGTATTTCGTTTGACGCCGGAACAGTTTTCAAGCGAGATCAGTCGTACCAACGAGGCGGTCCACAAGGCGATCGGAAAAACTCCGATTGGTTTTCGGGCGCCGATCTTTTCCATCATAAGCGAATGTTACTGGGCTTTCGATGTTCTGGCAAAAAATGGCATCCGCTATGATTCCAGCATTTATCCAACATTCAACTACCGCTATGGAATGATCAAAGCCGATAGATTCCGGCATGAGCGCAGCAGCACCGATTCTAATCGCAAGATAATTGAGCTTCCGGTGGCTACGGCAACCTTTATGAAAATAAATCTACCTGTGGGCGGCGGGGCTTATTTCAGGGCCTGGCCTTACGGCGTTACCAGGTGGGCCTTCCATCAGATTAACAGGCAGGGCAGGCCGGGAATATTCTATGTTCATCCCTGGGAGCTTGACCCGGACCAGCCTAAAATCGATCTTCCCAAGCGGCTCTCTCTTACTCATTATCATCGCTTAAGCTCAACTGAGAAAAAGCTTCATCGATTACTGGATGATTTCCAATTTTCCTCTATGACTGAGGTCTTTAACCTGGGATATTGAGGCTGCCTTGACAGATAAAAAGCATCCAGCGATATTTTTGGATCGCGACGGCGTAATAATCAAAGAAAAGGAGTATCAAAGCGACCCGGATAATATCGAGTTTATTGCCGGCTCAATAGAAGCTCTTCAAAACCTGAGCCGCGGCCATTTAACGGTCGTAATTTCCAACCAATCCGGTATTGCCCGAGGGTATTTTTCTCAGGAAGATGTTGTAATATTCCATCAAGCGCTTGATAAAATACTTCGGCAGGAGGGAGTGAAGATTTCCGCCTGGTATATATGCCCGCATGGTCCGGACGACGCCTGCCCCTGCAGAAAGCCCCGGCCGGGAATGATCCTGCAGGCTGCCCGCGAGTTGCCAATAGATCTTGAAGCAAGCTGGATAGTGGGAGATAAATCGTCGGATATCGCCACGGGTAATGCCTCCGGACTAAGAACCATTCTGGTTCGGACAGGATATGCCGGTAATGAGCCGGGCGCCAAGGCTGTCCGGCCCGATTATTCCGTCGATAATCTTCTCGCTGCCGCAGAGATAATTAATAATGTGAGTAGCGGACTTGGCCGGTAGCTGTCATTCAGCTAACCAGCTACAATTAGATTGATGATGAATCAGTATTATCTTGGTTCGTTTCTAGCGCCATTTTTCCTGGTCATGCTTCTTATTCCG
>DOTU01000094.1:0-3441 GCA_003520965.1 Candidatus Zixiibacteriota bacterium | reverse complement strand
GGATTTATCGGGCGGCCCTCGGAGACTCGATTGCAGGCAAACGCAATTCCTCTCGGTGGTGGTTTTGGCATATTTCTTGGACTCGTGCTGGTTATTATTATTACCACCGCATTAGCTACATTCAGCGATTCAAGATCGGTAACCGGTCTGTTAGCAGGAGCGATCCTGGTTTTTTTAATCGGAGTGTATGACGATATATTCAAAATGGGAATCTGGCCACGGATGTTGGGCCAGATTCTGGCGGCACTAATATTCCTCTCGTTTTTCGAACGTGTCCCCACCGTGATGTCTCTTCCGGTTTATATAGCATTTGGGACTGTCTGGATTGTCGGTTTGCAAAACGCGTTCGATTTTCTGGATAATATGGATGGTCTCTGCGCCGGCGTATCTTTGCCCATAGCTATTGGGCTGGGGGCGCTTTTTGTTCTTAAAGATATGCCTCTATTTGCAGTGATAAGTTTCGCCCTGGCTGGCGGCGCTCTCGGTTTTTTACGTTACAATCTTCCTCCGGCGGGTATTGATCTGGGAAGTACCGGCAGCCTTCTTCTCGGGTTTATGTTATCCTGTCTGGCTATTGTGCATCTAACCAGTTCGCGCAGTCTCTCTCTGGCACTTGCGCCTATGCTTATAATCGCTTATCCGATATTCGATCTAACTTTCGTTACGGTCAGCCGCTTGAGCGAGGGACGAACGGTGGTTCTGGGGGCGTTGGATCATTCGGCGCATAAAATCAGTTTTTTGGGATTGACCAAAAAAGCGACAGTACTTACGATTCTAACGGTTAATCTGTTGCTGGTAATTCTGGGGGTAGTCCTTTTCTTTATTGCCGAATCGCCGTATCAAACGCTCATCACTGTGGTATTTGCTTTTATCCTGGCATTTGCCGGAACGCATCTCTACAGGAATATTCTCTATCTTCGGCATAGAATAACCTTCTTATTGGTCGATATTGTCGCCATAAACCTGGCATTTGTCGCTTATTTATTAATAAAATATCATGGCGCTATATCGGGCGACGCGATACCGATAGCCGTGAAAGATTTGATCGTTCCCCTGGCCTGGATAAATGTCTTTTGGATTATTATCTACTCGGCGGGCGGGCTTTACGATATCCCGGTTGAGCTAAAATTTAAAAGCCATGTTAAAGCGCTCTTATGGCTGATCTTCACCGGATTATTGATATTCGCTTTCGCTGCATACAGAAGCGGCGAAGGATTCCAAATATCACTCTCATCCCTTGGTCTTTTTACCGCTCTTTTAGCCGTAAGTGATACTCTTTTCCGTCTGGCTTTGTATTCATTCCTGGGTGGGCGACGGAAAAGTAGTATGATGGAGGCTGTGATAGTCAAGCTTCATGCAGGTACCGTTTGCACGAAGATTTTCGACACATTCGGCGAACATTACCGCATTAGCGGGTATGTTGGTGAGCCGCCGGAATCATTTGAGGGGTTTCTCGGGCCGGCTGAGAGGTTGGGCGATGTTCTTCGCGAGAACCGTCTGGCCCGAGTGATAATAGATCTTCCCGAAGGAAATTATGATGATCTTACGCCTGTATTCAATTCAGCCTTCTATATGGAAACCCGGTTTCTAACTTGTGAGCCGGATTATGATAATCTCAAAGGCATGCATAAGTATCTCACGCGTTATAGCGGTATCTACCTGATCTCGAACAGCCAAAAGAAGATTTTCTCCAGAATTATCAAGCGGGTAATAGATTTCTCTATTTCCTCCGTTATTTTGGCAATTTGCTTGCCTTATATACTCTTTAAGTTATTACTTGCACGCTATAATAATATTAAAATTACTCACAGTATCGCCGTTATCACCAGAGGAGGACAAGAGAAATTAGTCAAATGCTTCCTGGGGAATGATGGCCAACCGCAATTTAGAAATTTCTGGGGATTGCTCTCGGTTTTTAAGGGAGATTTCAGCCTGGTTGGAGCGACTATTACAATCGCCGGCACCGGTGATGACAAATTTCCCGGCCAATGGCGCAAGTCTTTAGCGAAGCCCGGATTGTATGGACCGGGATACCGGGGTCAGACCTCCAAAAAGCAGTTCGATTTGGATCTGGAATATATAGAGAAAGGATCGCTTTTGTGCGATTTGAATGTTATATTTAGACAAATAGTGAGATCCTCAAGTATAAAGGTGGATGAAAGTGCTTGATCCAAAATTTATTCGACAAAATCCAGATGTTGTAAAACAGGCTATCGCCAATAAAGGCGAGAAGGCCGATGTCGATGGCTTTCTGGCAGCCGACGAGAAAAGACGTGAGATAATTAGCACTGTCGAGAAGCTCAAGGCCGAACGCAATACGGTTACCGCGGAAATTGCCAAACTCAAAAAAGGCGGCCAGAACGCCGATGAGATGATCGCAAAAATGCGCGCGGTGGGGGATGAGATCGCCAATTACGATAAAAAGCTTCAAGAGGTGGAAGCTGAGATCAATAATCTACTCCTGTGGATGCCCAATATGCCGCATAGTTCTGTCCCGGTGGGAAAAACCGACGCCGATAATGTTGAAGTTAAAAAATGGGGCGAGATTAAAACGTTTGATTTCAAACCCCGGTCTCATTGGGAAATAGGGGAAATGATCGGCGGACTCGATATCAAGCATGGGGCAACTGTCAGCGGCTCCGGATTCTATTTTCTAACGGGCCCAGGCGCTCGGTTAGAGAGAGCCTTGATTAATTTCATGCTCGATCTGCATACGTTAAAGCATGGCTACACCGAGGTCATGGTGCCATATATTGTTGGTCCCAACGCTATGCGCGGCACGGGGCAGATACCAAAGCTGGCCGAGGATATGTATCATATCGAAAAAGAGGATCTCTATCTTATCCCCACTGCGGAGGTTTCACTGACCAATATGTTTGCTGAAGAGATTCTGCAGCCCGATTCACTGCCTAAGAAGATCTGTGCATTCTCGCCCTGTTTTCGGCGCGAGGCCGGTTCTTATGGAAAGGAGAACCGGGGAATTGTGAGGGTGCATCAGTTTCATAAAGTAGAGATGGTAAAGATAGTTGAGCCTGATAGCTCCTACGATGAGCTTGAGAAGCTTGTGGGTAATGCTGAGGCCGTTCTGCAGGCTCTGGGCTTGCCGTACCGGGTTCGAATACTATGCACGGGTGATCTCTCCTTTGCGGCTGCCAAATGCTACGATCTTGAGCTATATGCCCCGGGTATGGATGCCTGGCTGGAAGTCTCATCCTGCTCCAATTTCGAGGATTTCCAGGCGCGAAGAATGAATCTTCGCTACCGCACCGAAAAAGGGGGCAAGACGGCTTTTCCGCACACTCTAAACGGTTCAGGGCTGGCTTTGCCGAGGACAATGGCCGGAATATTGGAAAACTATCAAACAAAATCGGGGGAAGTAATTATTCCAGAACCGCTCAGGCCGTATATGGGCGGTTTGGAAGTCCTTAAAGGATAACTTCA
>DOTU01000210.1 GCA_003520965.1 Candidatus Zixiibacteriota bacterium | reverse complement strand
TAGTGGAGAGTTAATATTATGATGCAGACAATGCGAAATTCAGCCAAGATCATCTTCTTCATAGTCCTTGTCACTTTTGTGGGCTTCATGGCCTATGGCGGATTGGTCTCACTCCTTGCCAGTAAAAACCGCGCTCAAAGTGGTGGTCCCGAGGCCGGTGTCGTCGGCATTGTCAACGGCGAAAAACTTAGCAGCTCCGCATTCGACGAATCCTACCGTAAGCGGATGCAAAGCCTTACCAAGGACGATCACGAGCCTACCGACCAGGAACTGGAACAGGCCCGCAATGATATCTGGAACAACATGACCACCGTGACCCTCTTTAATCAAGAGGCCGCCAAGCATGGCATACTGGTCACCGATGCCGAGGTCGCCGATTATATGCGCCAGGCCCCTCCCAAGGAGATTATCGATTCTAAAGAATTCGCCACCGATGGTAAATTCGATATCAGCAAATATCAAATGTGGCTGCAGCAACTGGCAGCGTCAACCGACCCCAGGGCTGAAGGCATTATAAGTGATTTCGAGACACAGATCAGGCAGCAACTTCTTGTCACCAGACTGCAGGATTTCGTGCTTTCCAATGTGCGCATAACTGAAGAGGACGCTAAAAGCAGTTTTCTCGACAGAAATGACAGTATCGACGTAAAATATATTTTCATACCCGGCGGCGATTTTGATTCTACTGTAACCTCCGTACCGGATGCCGATCTCCAGGCTCGCTACGAAAAGGATAAAGAGCAGTTCAAGCAGCCTGAAATGGCAATCTTAAATTATGTTCAAATGCCTAAGACTCCCAGCGAGGCCGATTTGGGACTGGCCAAGCTCAGTATCGATAGTATCTACCAGCAGGTTAAGGCAGGCGCCAATTTCGACACCTTAGCCGTGTATCGCTCCGAAGATCCCGGCTCCGGCAAAAAGGGCGGCGATCTTGGTTGGTTCGGCGAGGGGCGCATGGTGCCGGAATTCTGGACTGCTACATCGAACCTCAAGAATATCGGCGATATTTCCGCACCTTTTAAGTCTCAGTTTGGATGGCATATCATAAAACTGACCGGCAAACGTACAACCAAAGGCCCTGATGGCAAGGAAAAGCCCGAATATCAGGCCAGCCACATTCTCATATTAACTCAGGCCTCCGGTCAAACCGTGGCCGAGCTTGAGCAAAAAATGAATAATCTTAAACTGGATGCCGAGAAGATGGGCCTTGCTCAAGCAGCCTCAGAATATGGCCTCAAGGTCGATACTACCAGAGGGTTCCCCAAGGGAACCAACGTGCCACCTATAGGTCAAAATGAGCAGCTTAACACTTTCGCTTTTACAGGCAAACCAGGCGAGTTTTCGGATGTTGTACCCACGAGAAACGCATTATTCCTCTGCCAGATAAATAGAACAACCCCTGCCGGCTACACGCCCTTCAATGATATTAAAGATCGAATTAAAAGTATGGTGCTACGGGAGAAACGAGTTGAGTTGGCCCAAAAGAGAGGTCAAGAATTAGCCGATCAAATGGCGCGCGGAAAAAGTTTCGAAGAAGTAGCAGCGTTATCTGGAAAACCTGTTTTGGAAACAGGATATTTCGTTCGCCTTGGACCTGCCGGTAAAGCCGGATATGACCAGGATTTTATCGGCGCTGCTTTTGGCCTGTCGTTATCCAAACCATATTCGAAAGCCGTCGCTGGTCGAACCGGTTCTTATATTATAAAATTTGTCGATCTAAAACCAGCTAACCTGGCGCTCTTTACTCCGCATGCCGATTCGCTAACCAATGATTTGGTCAACACCAAAAAGAAAGATATGTGGAGCCGGTGGGTAAACAGCCTTAAACAAAACGCTAAAATAGAGGATTTCCGTTCCGCATACTATGGCAGTTAAGCCCTTTGCGAAATTAGCGTTAATCTTATTTGTAATTCTTGCCGGGATCGCGGTGATTATGGGCGCCAGATCCCGGCTTTTAAGTAATCGTAAATCCAAGGAAAATCGCTTTGTCTCAACCTATCTGGCTATGTCGCTTGCCAGAGAAAGTTTTTTAGGCAACCCTGATTCCCTAAGTATTGCCCTAAAGCACGTGTTCGATAAATACGGAACTGATTCAGTATGGATGGCAGATTACGGAAAAAAAATGTCAGTCGATCTCAAGCTTGGCAACCGTATCTGGGCTGATATTACTACCAAGCTCGATTCATTGAAGAAAGAATCAAACCCCGATAGCCTGATTCTCAATCGTCAACGTCAGCAGTAAAGGCCGATTCTATATGGCAAATTTCGGGCGATTTGCCATACGGCCAGGTGATGGCGATTATATCGAATCTTATCTCAACAGGCTCCCAATCGAGAAGTGAAAGATACTCCCAGGCAGCGGCGACAAGTCGCTTTTGTTTGGTCTTGGTTACTCGAAGCTGCGGCGGATCGATCAGACTGCTACGGGATGATTTGACTTCAACAATCACTAATCCATCTCCCTTGCGCGCAACAATATCGACTTCATAAGTTTTCTTCCGCCAATTAGTGGCCTCGATAGAATACCCCTTTCCTATCAAGTAGGAAACGGCAACCGCCTCAGCCCTGGCGCCTTTGGCACGAGTATTAATCGGCTTTCTCCTTCAGGATAAGAGAGGCCAGATAAACCACAATTATCGCCAGCGGTAATCGGACTCCCAAAATGATAAACCCGTTGGCCCCTTGTGCCGCGAAAAGCAGCGTATCTTCCAATATTGAATGGCATATCCCTAAGAAAAGTGCTACCAGAAACAGCTGATTGCCTTTGATCCGACCGGAATCAGATTCGCCTATAAGTACCCCGGCGCCGTATGAAATCCCAAATATAATGCCGGCGATAAGAGGGTAAATAGAATCTCGCTTCAAACCCATACGACGGGTAATAGGATAACAGGCTTTTATCAGTTTATCTAAAACCTTATATTCGCGGGAAACCTCCAGGAGAATCATCAATGGTACAACAATTAAGAAGACCTTGAGCAGCAAGCTACCAAGACCGAAAGTTGTATCGGAGATAAAATGCATCATTTGGGCAGCACCAGATTTAAAACTAAACCGCAGGCGAATGAGAAAATAACTCGCGTTGTAGTAACGATAACCGGGCGAGCCTTCATCTTGGCCAAAACTGCCCCTTCCATGATCTGGGAATGCGATATCCCCATCATAATAGCCAGGATCGTAACTTGTCTTCCGGTTACATCAATCCCCGCTACAATCGCTAGCGCGGCATACAAATTGACGAAAGTACCGGTAACATAGGCTAACGCCGAATCTCCGGGAAGTCCAAAATAGATCATGAACGGCTCGAAGAGCTTGCTGATTATGCCTAGTATAGATGTTACTTTTAAAATTGATACTACCAGGTAAACTGGTATCATAATGCTTGAAAGCTGCAGGAATGCATGAAGGCCTTTCTTTAGCCCCTCCCCTGCTGCATGAATTAAGCGCCTATTGATGGGATTTTTCCTCGAAAGCTCTATGCCTGGGGAAGCTCCCCGTTGACCATCTTATCGAAATCATCCCAAAAACCAGGGTAGCTTACCTCGACACATTCAGCATCTTTTAT
>DOTU01000005.1 GCA_003520965.1 Candidatus Zixiibacteriota bacterium | reverse complement strand
CGGGAGTTCCTACGCCAATATAGAAGTTAATATCTGTGATTGGGGCATGGATGGGGATGAAGATGGTGTCTCTGATTCCGGCTGAGTCTCCTTCGGGAATATATTGGTTTACCTGGGCGGTGTATTCGTATCTATCTGCATAGGATATGCTTGAAGACAAGAGTACAAGAAAGATGGCAATAAGGAGTTTCATGGTATGGCCTCTTTATCGTAGAATTTAGTTACCTCGATTAGATTATGGTAACTTTCGGGGGCATCGGACGAATCGGGCGGCAGGGTGGCTTTTATCAGGTAATTTCTGATTCTAAACATTTTATCCTTATCTACATATTCTAAAAGATAGTTTGAAGAATCTGATTCAGTTCTAAATTTCTTTATTTCTATCTGCTTTGATAGAGGCGTAAGCTTCTCAAGCTGATTCATAAGATCGGGAATTGTAAGCCTCTTGTCTCCCGGAACAACCCGGTAAAAGGAAAGAAACTTCCCCAACCAGCCAGAGACAACGTAGACGGTATCGGCATCGGAGAGCATGGTGTAAGGCTCAATGTGATATGCATTGGGGCAGTCATAGCTATATTCTTTTAGCGAGGAAATTACAATTGAATCTGAAAGTATTGGGTAGATGTCCTCACTTAGGAATTTATTTGCCACTTCAATCTCAGATGGAGACATTTTCACAATAATATCCGTGGGAATAAATTGCGGAAAAATGTAACTATCGGGAGGATAGAAATAATCCCCAGGATATTGAATTGATGGCTGTCTTATGGCAGGTGCGAAGCGACACATTCCCTGAGCAGTATCTAGATATAGGTACATCCTATAAGAAGGGACTGGCGCTAAGTGCCTCGGGGAAACATATTTTGCGTAATCTACAACCATCAATTGACCAAGGCCAATATTACTTAAAAGTAACATACTTATCAAAATCGATTTAATAATATGCCTCATTTTTCCTCCATTAAGACAAAAAAATCAATAATTATGTATATGATATGAAAACCAACGCCGTTTTGCCATATTATTAGGGTAAACATCCGGCAAAACATATAAAGTGTGATGGTAATAATAAGGCTGTACCGGCGGAGGTTCAGTATCCAAATAATGACCTAAAGTATCAGGGCAGGTACCAAGAGTATCTTGGGGGTACAAATAATATTTCCACCAACTTGCGTAATCGGTATCCGGTCGAAAAAGGCCTAATGATGCATCACAAAAATTTCCGCCACATTCAGCTACGGCATGAAATGCAAATCGCCAATAATTCGATTGTCTATCGCAGGATGTAAGCCAATTAGTTAAAACATTTGCGCCCAGGCTATATGAATTAAACCAAATAAGAGAATACAAACTATCCGGCATTTGGGCTGCATTGAAAATCACTACCCCATGAGAATTAATGCCAATTGATTCATAGAGATTAATAAGCAAATTGGCATAATCGCTGCATTGCCCAACTTTTTGTCTTATTACATTCAATGGATCGCTGAAAATAGTAACATGATTCGGATCATAAGTCCAGCCCTCGGCATATACTCCTTTAACCCCCTTCTTGGCGATGGTTGAGTCCTCAATTTCCCCGTTAGCATAAGTACAAATTTTCTTCAGGCCCAAAACATTCACAGTATCAATAAGCGGGGCTTCCTTGGTGAAATATACTCTATGCGTGCCGGTGCGGTTCATAATATGATATGCTTGAATATCACTGCCCAGAATTGTACAAAATAAGAGAATGCTAAAACAATTAAGATTATTCGTTTCAATATTAGCTCCGGATAAAGGTTAATGATAACCCGCCGCTTACAATACGCTCAATTCCGGATTTATTCCATAAAAAATTGATACGCTGATTGTGCAGCAGATTTCCTTGCCTACCGCCTTTCCCCGTCAACCCATAACCCACAACCCCCAACTTTCCCATTGCGTCCCCACCCGCATATCATCATATTGATATCATGAGGCTTGGCGCATATTGAAAACGACAATGAAAACCGATTTCGAAATCATAGCTGTCGGCGGAGGACATGCTGGTATCGAGGCCGCGTTGGCCGCCGCTCGCATGGGGCATTCTGTTGCCATGATCACCATGAGCAAGGCCGCTATCGGACGAATGAGCTGCAACCCGGCAGTCGGCGGCCTGGCCAAAGGGCAATTAGTGGTCGAGATCGATTCATTAGGCGGCGAGATCGGCTTCGTCACCGATCAAGCCGGTATCCAGTTTCGCTTACTCAATCGCAGCAAAGGGCCAGCCGTGCAATCCCGTCGCGCTCAATGCGACCGCGCCCTCTACTCTGAGGTGATGATCTCAACAATCGAGCGCCAGGAACGGCTCGA
This sequence comes from Candidatus Zixiibacteriota bacterium, assembly GCA_003520965.1. Classification (GTDB taxonomy): domain Bacteria; phylum Zixibacteria; class MSB-5A5; order UBA10806; family UBA10806; genus UBA10806. The sequence continues at coordinate 1,163 of DOTU01000005.1, read as the reverse complement.
GGTAATTGAGGGCCATATCGTTGACCTGATAATCGAGGGCGGTATTTGCTACGGAGCCATTCTCGCCACTGGCGAAAAGATTTCTGCTAAGGCAGTAATTATAACTGCAGGCACATTCCTTAACGGGCTGATACACAGGGGCTTAGAACAAACACCCGCCGGCCGGATTGACGAGTTACCGGCAATTGGCCTCTCAGAACGACTCCAAAATCTGGGCATAGTTGTGGGCCGTCTTAAGACCGGTACGCCGCCGAGATTGGACGGTAACACCGTTGATTTCTCCAAATGTGAAGTCCAGGAAGGCGACCAACCGCCACCATACTTTTCCAATCGAACCGATCCGCAAAAACAGATCAACCAAATCTACTGTTTCCTGACATATACTAACGAGAAAACACATCAAGCTATCCGGGAAAATCTGGATAAGTCGCCGTTATATTCGGGGACGATCAAAGGGATCGGCCCGCGTTACTGCCCCTCAATTGAGGACAAAGTGGTGCGATTCGCAGACAAGTCTCGGCACCAGTTATTCCTTGAACCTGAAGGGCTTAACTCAAGCGAATACTATCTTAACGGCTTCTCCTCGTCGCTTCCGGAGGATGTGCAGCTTAGGGCGCTACGCACTATACCCGGCCTTGAGGCCGTAGAGATGACCCGCGCCGGATATGCAATCGAATACGACTTTTTCCCTCCGCACCAGATCTCCGTGGCCATGGAATCAAAGATCGTCCCCGGGCTGTACTTCGCCGGCCAAGTTAATGGCACGTCAGGATATGAAGAGGCCGCCGCTCAGGGGCTGATAGCAGGTATCAATGCTGCCCTGAAACTGAGGGGCGAGCCGACTTTCAAGCTTTTACGTTCTGAGGCCTATATCGGCGTGCTGTTGGACGATCTCGTAACCAAATCAACTACAGAGCCTTACCGCATGTTTACCTCGCGGGCAGAGTATCGTTTGAGCCTGCGTGACGATAATGCCCAAGAGCGCCTCTTGGAAAAAGGATACCGCTTAGGGCTTGTCGGTCAACCGTTTTACGCGGGATTTCTGGCAGGTAAGGAAGCCCAAAAGCACCTGATTGAGTATCTTAAAAATGAAAAGATAACCGTTATCGACACCGACAATCCTGGCGTAACACCAAAAACAATAACAGCTTATGCGGCCCTAA
>DOTU01000296.1 GCA_003520965.1 Candidatus Zixiibacteriota bacterium | reverse complement strand
ATGATTTCATCGCTGCTATTTCTTATCAGCTACTCCATATATCATGCTAACGTTGGCTCAGTCCCTTTTACACGTCACGACTGGACTCGTCCTCTCTATTTTATTATCCTTATCCCGCATGTGATCTTAGCGGGTGTAATGCTTCCCTTTATCTTGTTGGCGATTTATTATGCCTTTAGATCGAAATTCGATCGCCACCGTCGCTTGGTGCGTTTTGTCTGGCCAGTCTGGATGTTTGTCTCGATCAGCGGTATAGTGGTCTATTTGATGCTGTATCATTTATAGAGAACCAAAGTATATTAAACACGTTAAAAACCTGTTATGATCGGGATTTCTAATTATTTGCCGTAAGAATATATTATGCGTATATTATTGTAATGGCCGGATAAACGAGCGTTAATCGATAGATTGATTCCGGTATAACGTAAACACAAAAAGAGAGAATGTGAAAATCGAAAACTACATCTGGAGCTTGTTTAAAAGCTTAAAGGCTGTCTTAACGGCCTTAACAATCGCCATATTATTAATAGTGCCCGCCGCATTGGGGCAAAACAAAGTCGATACGCCAGATGCCAAATCCAGCGCTGAGCCGGTGTCGGTCGAGGCTTATGCCTCTCATACCAAGATCGCTCCCGGCGAAAAATTGTTAGTGGCCATCAAGCTCACCATCGGATCCGGCTGGCATGTCAATTCCAATAAGCCATCCGACGAGTTCTTGATTCCGTCCGAGGTTGCCCTTGGGGATAGTTCGCCGGTTGCAATTGACAATATTGTTTATCCAAAACCCAAGATGGTGAAATTCCCATTCAGCCCCGAGGCTCCCCTTTCGGTTTTCGACGGCAGTAATTGGATCCAAGTATTCCTGATTGTTAATAAAGACGCCCAGGCCGGGCCGACGAAAATCCCCTTACAGATCACAACCCAGGCCTGCGATAACCGTTCCTGTGTAGCCCCAACAACGCAGGAGCTGCCGATTGCCATCGAAATAGTCCCCGGTTTTGTCGCGACGGCAATCAAACACAGCGATATCTTTAGTTCGCTCGGAATGACAGCCGAGGCTGCTCCGGCTCCGGTAGTTGAGCCGACAAGCTCGCTGACACCACCGAAACCAGAAACTGCGCCGCAGGTCGGTTTCTGGGGTATGATGAAAAATTTCAAGGCACAGGACTTTGTCGATCGCTACGGCTATATCTTAGCATTTATTGCCATGTATCTGCTTGGGCTGGGGCTGACACTCACCCCCTGCGTATATCCGATCATTCCGATAACGATAGGCTATTTTGGCTCACAATCATCCGGCAAATGGACCCGTCAACTGCTCATGGCATCCGTCTTTGGATTGGGAATCGCCATCAGCTACGCGATCGTGGGAACGGTTGCGGCTCTTTCCGGCTCTCTGATGGGGGCGGCGTTGCAAAGCAGTTGGGTGCTGGGCGTGTTAGCGATCATTTGCGTAGTCATGGGCTTCAATGCTTTTGGAGCATTCGAGATTGCGCTTCCCGGCTGGGTGATGAATCTAGCAGGCGGCGGCTCCCGTCGCGGTGTAACCGGCGCGGCGCTCATGGGATTGACAATGGGAATTGCTGCGGCGCCTTGCCTGGCAGCTTTTATCGTCAGTCTGTTAGCGTTTGTGGGACAGAAGGGCGATCCGATTTTAGGTTTTTCGATGTTTTTCATACTCGGTTTGGGCCTGGCCACACCCTTTATCGCGCTGGGGACATTCTCCGGCCTGATATCCAAGGTGCCCAAATCGGGCGCGTGGATGGTTTATGCCAAGAAAGTCATGGGCGGCTTACTGTTTGGCGCGGCGTTATATTTCCTCAATCCGATTTTGCCGAAACCGCTGCATCATTCGCTGGTGGCGGTGGCATTAACAACTGCCGGACTCTATTTCGGATTTTTCGAACCGACTCCGGCCAAGACCTGGCGATTCCGCGCATTCCGATATCTGCTGGCTATAGTCCTGATCGGCGGCGCGATCTGGTGGGGGATGCCCGGAGCAGAAGCGGTCAAAGAAGGCGGTATCGCCTGGCAACCGTATTCTACAGAGGTGGTTCAAAAGGCCGCGGTCGATAAAAAGCCGGTGGTGATTGATTTCTACGCCGACTGGTGTATCCCCTGCAAAGAACTCGATAAATACTCGTTCTCCGATTCGCGCGTAGTTTCGGTCGGAAGTAATTTCGTGATGCTCAAAGCCAATCTGACTAAGGGCAGCTCGCCGGAGGTGAAAGGGCTAATCTCCCAATACGGTATTAAGGGCGTGCCGACCGTGGTCTTTATCGGGTCAGACGGAATAGAAATGCCGGAACTTCGAATCAATCAGTTCGAGAGAGCAGATCTGGTGTTGACACGATTCAATACGTTAGCGGCGACGATAACAGCAGGAAATAAGACGCTTCCATAAATTTTATTTTCGATGTTTGTTCGGACGGGTCGTTCCGCCCTTTTTTATTCCGTTTTTTTTACATCTCCTTTCGCTACTGTCGGGTTTCTCAGCTCGCTAAGAGCGGGATTCGGAACCACGACCTACCTTGTCTGTCAGGTCAGGCGACCTGACAGCACGAGAAGAATTATTGTTATC
>DOTU01000360.1:993-3187 GCA_003520965.1 Candidatus Zixiibacteriota bacterium | reverse complement strand
GCCCGATTGCGTGCCCGAGCTGCCCTCCAGTGGCTGATATTCTGATTGCAAAGCCAGCTAATGGCAATCTTCAGAATGGCGGCGCCGGACAATAAGGCAATAATCCGCAAGGATTAAGCCAGCCAAACCCTTAAGCTGCTATTCTGTAGCAAGTTAAGGATGGCAAAAACGAGTCGGGTCTTCCTTTAAGGAAGGCCCGACTTCTTATTCAGGGTCCAATTGGCAGGCGTATCTGCCAAAATGGCCTATGAAGGTAAATTATTTAATAGTATGTAGATATCTTTTTTTATTTGACTTTGTGGATTAAATGGGGTAATATAACGGACTGATTTTCATGGCTGTTAGGAGCTGGAATCTGATTTAAGGAAAATTGAATGTTAGGTGTTATTGAAAACAAGTTTATTATCGGGCGGGATGAATTTTTTCCATTTTCCGCGGAGATGCACTACTTCCGAGTTGAAAAGCGATATTGGTCGATCTGCTTTGAAAGAATCAAGAAAGCCGGATTTAGGATCATCTCAACTTATGTGCCCTGGAACCTTCATGAGATTCGTCCGGGGGAGTTTGATTTCAGGGGAATAAACGGACCCGACAAAGATCTGATTGTCTTTTTGGAACTCTGCCGCGAGTTTGGTTTCAAGGTTATCCTGAAACCCGGACCCTGGATAAAATCGGAGTGGCAAAACGGCGGCCTTCCGCAGTATATCTTCGCCGATGAGGCTGTAGTTGCCCGCGACCATAAAAGCGAATTGGTCATGGCCGATAACGGCCCCGGAGTGCCCGATAGTTACGAACCGAGCTATCTGCATCCCAAATACCTTGGACATGTCAAACGTTATTTAGGCGGGCTGGTTGAGGTTATCCAAAACTACATTTTCCCCAAAGGCCCGGTTTTCATCATGCAGCTTGACGAAGAACTTAGTTTTGGAGAAAACAGCGGACCATTTGCGGCTGATTATAACAGCCATATCATTGGGGAATATTACCATAATTATCTTGAAGAAAAATACCAGATTCCCGGCAGTTTACCAGAGGCTTATGGCAAGAAAAATAAAAGCTTTGCAACAATAGAGCCTCCTGTATCGATAGAGACCAAAAAGCCGGAAGATTTGATAAAGTATTTCGACTGGCTGGAGTTTAAGGGCCAGGTCCTTTCCAAGTACATCCAGGCTCTAAGGGAACGGTTGGAAGGCCTTGGGGTGGGTTGCCTTTTTGCGGTGAATCTCGCTTATACCGATGATTTCAGCCTCCCGGCTAATTGGGATGCGCTCTCTGGCGAGAAGATGCTTTTGGGGATGCAAGTTCCCGATCCCAAGGATTATTGTCGACTGGGGCGTAACCTGCGCTATTTGGGCAGCAAAACCGGTTTTTCCTGGTCGCCGCAGCTTTTCGCGGGACATCCAACCGATAATCTTGACAAGCATCCGGCCGAACTTAGAGCCGGAGCCACCATGACCACCAGGTATCATCGTTATCTAATCGTAAGTTCTCTGGCCGCGGGCCTCAAGGGGATGAACCATTATATGTTCGTGGGACGCGATCACTGGTTGGGTTCACCATTGGGATCCGATGGCACAGTCAACGAGAGTTACGAGATGGTGCGAAAGATAAGCGTGGCTCTGGAGCATATCGGAATTCATACCGCCAAGCCGGTCTCGAAAGTGGGAATCGCTTATCACAAACCGTATTTGTTGCAGCATCATCTAGGGATGACCGGGCAGTTCTCTTATGTGTATGATCTCATCGGCCAAACTATTAATCCTCTGGGATTGGATCTGATGAATATCAAACAGGATTACGCGGTTGTTGATATCGATACCGAAAACTCCCTTGACGATAAAGAGCTGTACTTTATCCCCACCGCCGAATATATGTCGCAAAAGGGACAGGAGAATATTTTAAAGGCAGTTCAAAGCGGAAAGACGGTCGTATTGATTGGCCTTTTACCCAAGTTTAACGATCAGTTCAAGCCATGCCGGACTCTTGCCAAGGGTATCGGGATGGCAACAACGCTTGATTGGGCGCCCTGCAATATTACCTGGGATAAAACCTCTGTTCGGGCGATCCGCTATGGAATTATCTCCTCACGCGGTTCGGAGAAGGTATTGGCTAAATCGGGGACCAAGGTTTTAGGCGCTTGCAAGAAAGTAGGTTCGGGCACGGTGTATCTATTCACGTTCGATATCTCTCCCAA
>DOTU01000360.1:0-618 GCA_003520965.1 Candidatus Zixiibacteriota bacterium | reverse complement strand
AATACCGACACTACCTTTACCGCGCCCGCCAGCGATTTTGCCAAGAAGGTGGTAATTGCCGTGGATCTTCCCGCTCTGGGCATTCGCGCTGCCAAGGTCAAAATGTACGATGTGCTTGACGATCATGTTCATGATGTGACTGCCAAGGATCTCAAAGAAGGCCTGGTCTTTTCGGTCGGTTACCACGATGCGCGGATTTTGTATATTCCGAAAAAGTAGACATTGCAAAAATAACATAATAAAGGCGGAGCATTTTGCCCCGCCTTTTTTATCGAACCAAATTTCATATAATATTGTTAATATTCTTGTCGGCTGTTTATATTTGCGTAAAGACAATGCAAACGACGGGAGGATGCAGTGAATAAAATGATTTTTATCTCCTTCACAACTTTGGCGCTAATTGTGTTGATTGGCACCACTAATATGTGCCAGGCACAGCAATTTGACAATACCCGTATCAATAGCGATATCGGAACCTCTGCCCAGTACAATGAATCCGTGGCGATCAATCATCAAGATCCGGAAAATGCAGTAATCGTCTGGCAGGATATACGGTCCGGTTATCCTCAAGTTGCTATTGCTTACACGTTTGATGGCGGCCAGAGCTGGACCGATTAT
>DOTU01000010.1:1843-4552 GCA_003520965.1 Candidatus Zixiibacteriota bacterium | reverse complement strand
GGTTACATGTGCCGATAGAAATGCCGGAGGTTACCGGCCCAGTTCAATATTGGAACAGGGCGATGAGAATATCAACAACCGGATATCCCAAATGACGATAATTAGACCAGATATTGTGATAAATTTCACCAAAAGGCCTTGCGGCGGTAGGCATATTTTTATATGCTACTTACGGTAATTTAGCTGGGCTGGGGAATTGGGGAGACGCAACTAATCGCCCAAGGAGACACTATGGATATCAGTATCGCCAAAGAGGTATCGCTCAATGAAAATCGCGTGGCGTTGACTCCCGCTGCCGTTCGTACTTTGGTTCGTTTCGGCCACAACGTTAATATTGAAACCAACGCCGGTGTGGCTGCGGGATTTACAGATGAAATGTTTTCTAATGTCGGGGCAAAAATCGTTTTCTCCAAAGACGAGGCTTTCAAGCGCTGCAAGCTTCTACTGAAAATCTTTCCGCCAAGCCTGGAGGAGTTTCAGCTTCTCACCGAAAATCAGATCGTTTTTTCCTATCTATACCTTGCAGCGGCACGAGAGGAAGGGATTAATATCCTCCGCGAGTGCGGGATCACCGCTATCGGCATGGAAATTATTGAGGATGATCACGGCCAATTGCCGGTGCTTACCTCGCAATCCGAGCTTGCCGGGCAAATGGCTATCCCAATTGCCAGCTATTATCTCTCCAATGTCGGCGGCGGACGAGGCATTCTCCTCGGAGGGGCGGCCGGTGTTCCTCCGGCCACTGTAACCATACTGGGAGCTGGAACTGTAGGAATCAACGCCGCCCGTACGGCCCGCGGTATAGGCTGCAATGTCATTCTGATCGATTCCAGTCTCGATAGATTGCGGTACGCCAATGATCTGTTCTGCAGGCAAATCGTAACCTATCTTCCTAACCGTTTCAATCTTGAGAAGATATTGCCGTTCTCGGATGTTGTCATCGGTGCGGTACTCATCCATGGTGAGATTACGCCCAAACTGGTAACAGAGGATATCGTTAAGACAATGAAACCGGGCGCGGTGGTTCTCGATGTTGCCATCGATCACGGCGGTTGCTTTGAAACATCTCATCCGACTAACTGGGTATCGCCAACTTACAAATTGCATGGTGTGACTCATTTCTGTGTTCCCAATATGCCATCCGATGTTGGCCGCACCGCTACTTACGCCCTGGTCAATGCAACCCTGCCCTATATTGCCAGTATCGCCAACAATGGGCTTGAAAAAGCCATAAATGTAGATCCTGGATTAGCCCGCGGCGTTTACACCTTTCACGGCAAGGTTACAAACGCCTCGATCTCTAAACGATTCAAATTCGAGCATACCCCCTTATATGAGTTGATCGGCGGAGGACAAGAGTGAACTGGGTTGACCAGCTTGAAAGTAAAAGAACAACAGCTGAAGAAGCTGTAAAATGTATTAAATCCGGAAACCGCGTTTTCATTCATCCTGGCTGCTGCACCCCGGAGCATCTCATCTCGGCAATGGTGGCTCGTAAAGATGAATTAGAAAATGTTGAAGTCTGTCATATTCTCACGGCCGGAAAAGCGGCCTATACCGCTCCCGGAATGGAAAAGCACTTCAGGCACCGCTCCTTCTTTACCGGCGGTAACGTGCGCGAGGCTATCAATGCCGGACGAGCTCAGCAGATGCATATTTTTCTCGGCGAGGTTGAGGATCTCTATCTTTCAGGCCAACTCCCAATTGATGTAGCCTTGATCCAGGTCAGCCCGCCTGACGAACATGGCTTTCTCTCATTCGGCGTAGGCGTCGAGGTTACCATGTCGGCGGCGCAGGTGGCTAAAATCGTCATCGCCCAGGTAAATCCAAGAATGCCGCGTGTTCACGGCGATTGCTTCATCCATATCAGCAAGATAACCCATGTTGTTGAGCACGAATCGGAGTTATTGGAAATGCCGCAGGGCACGATCGATGAAACTTCGCGGCGGATTGGCGAGCTTATCGCGGAGAGGATTGAAGATGGCTCAACTCTTCAAATGGGAATCGGTTCCATCCCCGACGCTTTTCTAGTAGCCCTCGAGGGCCGACGCGATATGGGTATTCACTCCGAAATGTTTTCCGATGGTATTATTCCGCTGGTTGAATCGGGTGTAATCAACAATTCTAAAAAAACTTTGCATCCGGGAAAGATTGTTGCGGCTTTTACACTGGGCACCCGTAAGATTTTCGATTTCTGCGATGATAACCCCATAATCGAATTTCATCCTTGCAGATATACCAATAATCCTTTTGTTATTTGTCAGAATGAAAAAATGGTCGCAATCAATTCCGCTTTAGGGGTTGATCTGACTGGCCAGGTTTTCTCCGATTCGCTCGGTTTCAGATTTTATTCCGGCTTTGGAGGCCAGGTCGATTTCGTGCGCGGAGCTGCCAGGTCCAAAGGTGGGAAGCCGTTCATCGCTTTTCCCGCTACTGCCAAAGATGGCGCAGTCAGCCGAATCGTTCCATTCATTCAACCGGGAACCGGCGTCACCACCACTCGCGCTGACGTGCATTGGGTAGTGACTGAATATGGCGCGGTTAACTTGCATGGCAGGAGTGTCCCTGAGCGGGTTAAAGACCTCGTCAGTATCGCTGACCCCAAATTCAGAGATGAATTGTTAGCGTTTGCCAAAGAGAAAAAATATCTCTAAGGTTATTCAATTAGGATAGCATTAACCGCCGGCTCCTTTGGACCTGGCGGTTTTT
>DOTU01000010.1:1110-1455 GCA_003520965.1 Candidatus Zixiibacteriota bacterium | reverse complement strand
TGCAATACGCCCCTTCAACGAAAACAATTATTTTTGACGGAGCCTTTACTTGTTCATGCCCATTTCATCGAGGCAAAAGGCATAGTCGAATGCAACGTCTTTCAATTCTGCATATCGGCCGGAAACCCCAAAATGCCCTTCCCCCATATTGATTTTGAGCAGGAGATCATTAGAGTCGGTTTTGGTAGCCCTGAGACGAGAAACCCATTTTGTTGGCTCCCAGTAGCCGACTCGGGGATCGTTCAAGCCACCGGTTACCAGCATGGCGGGATAAGCTGTCGCCTTGACATTGTCATATGGCGAATAACTCTTCATATAGAAATAGTAGGTGCTATCGTGCGGATT
>DOTU01000010.1:0-745 GCA_003520965.1 Candidatus Zixiibacteriota bacterium | reverse complement strand
TCCGGCCTCATATTGGTAACCGCACCGATTAACAGCCCTCCAGCGCTACCTCCCGTTATTGCTAATTTATCTTTCGAAGTATATCTTTGGTCTATCAGATATTCGGCGCAGGAAATGAAATCGGTGAAAGTATTTTTCTTATAAAGCATCTTCCCCTGGTCGTACCACCATCGGCCCATCTCGCTTCCACCGCGAACCTGGGCAATAGCATAGACACAACCGCGATCTAATAGAGATATGCGGCTTGACGAGAATTCGGCGTCGCTTGAAATTCCGTAAGCTCCATACCCCTCAAGCAATAGCGGATTGGTACCATCGCCTCGAAAAAGATCCTTCTTATAGACCAGCGCTATCGGCACTGAGACACCATCTGACGCTTTGGCCAGAATCCGCTCCATTTTATAATTTGCCGGATCAAACCCATTTACTTCATTGCGCTTGGCGATATTCAGTTTCTGGTTATCCATATCGTAATCGAAAACTGTCAGCGGGGATACCAGGGAGCTATAGCGGAAACGAAGCATCGGCGTATCGTAAACCGGATTTTGCGCCTGGTAAATGGTATAAGCCGGATCGGGGAAATCTATATCGCGGTCTCCACCGGTATCGAGATTCAAGATGCGTATTTTTTGCAGACCGCCGGAGCGTTCATAAACCGTGAGATAGGTTTTGAAGGCATCTATATTATCAATCTTAACGGAATCGTTGTGGGGAATAAACTCCTTCCAGTTCGCCCTGGCCGGAT
>DOTU01000188.1:12771-13377 GCA_003520965.1 Candidatus Zixiibacteriota bacterium | reverse complement strand
CAAGAAGCCAGTTAATCTGCTCGCGTGCGGCGTCAGTCAGAGTTGTATCGACGAAAGCGTCGCCGTAGGTTTTGTGAGGTCCGGTGGCCAAAATTTCGGCCCTGATACCCAGTTTATCCAGAGTTCCCTTATAGAACTGAGCTGTAGCGGCCAGGCCTTTCAGTTCCAGAAGGCCGAACGGATCCATATAGATTTCATCTGATACCGAAGCTAAATAATATTCGAGATTCCCGGCTTCGCCCATGAATGTAACTACCTTTTTGCCGTTAGCGCGATATAGCGACAGGGCGGTTCTAAGCTCCTGGGCGCTGGCGAAATCGAGGTTGACATCCTCCATCTTTACCAGCAAGCCTCCAATTTTCGGATCGGTGGCTCCTCGGCGGAGATCCCGGATGACTGAGTACAAAGAGCGTTTACTTTGTCCGAAAAGCGGCTTACTCCTGGGCTCTTCCACGATATCGCCCTTGAGGATCATGCTACCAGTTTTGGGCGCCGCTGCTATACCTTCGCCAAATTCCTCAGCTCCGGCTTCAATAAAGTATGTGCCTCCGGCGTAATGGGTATCTCTTACAAGTCGGGCCTGGCCGCCAAGTCTGGTTTGTTGAA
>DOTU01000188.1:10278-12445 GCA_003520965.1 Candidatus Zixiibacteriota bacterium | reverse complement strand
AGTGAAATACCCCTAAACGGTCCGGCAACGAGTCGGAAAATTCCATGACCATGCGACAGAGCCTTGCCTTCCAAAAACAGTCCATCGGCGGAAAAGGTCAATTTTTCTCCAAAAGGCCTAAGACCGATTCCCGGCTGATAGAGCCGTTTTTGTTTGAATCCGGCAAAGGTCGGTTGGTTTATTCGGTCAACTACCAGTCCCAGAGAGGCAAACGGTTTGGGATGATAAAGCAGGCCAATCTTCCAGTCCTTACGACTCTTATAGATTGATTTGGGGCCGCTAAACCAGCCATAGGAAATACCTGCGTAGAAGTTCCGGAATATGCGGTCGCCGGTAGCGAGAGTGTATTTTCGACGAGAAATATTAGTGGAGTGATGCAACCATTCTATCGAGAAGAACGCGCCTTTTGAAGCGAGCAGCAGGCCGTCATCTCCTTTATAGGTGGAATCCGTAAAAGAATGCGCATATTGCAGACCCATCGAGGTCCAAAACCCCAGGGCCGCCGGATTAACTATTCCGGAGTTAGTGCGATCAACCGTGGCCACCGATTGGGATAGATAATCAACACCGGAAACAAAATCATTTTGCTGAGCGATAATATTCCCGGTCAGGCAGATTGAAAAAAGCAACAATACAAAAACGTATTTCATTTATGCTCCTTGATAAATTTCCGAAGGGAAAATAAAGAGTCGGGAATGCGGTGGCAAGACTTTTATCTGCCCTCGATCTCAATGGCGCCGATACCGCTGACTTTTAGCTCAATGCGCCCGTTTCCATTCCCAAGTTTTCCCTCGAGCCTGGTGGCGTCGAGAAAGCTTGGCTTAACTGGTAACCTGGATGTATGAATGCGTCCACCCTGGTCTACGGAAGCCGCGATCTGCGTTGAAATGCCCGAGGGGATCGAGAGATTGATATTGTTGTAATTGTTATAGATGAAAAGCTCGCTTTCATCTGCTGTGCTAAGTTCGGCGTTGATAGGGGAGAAACTGGTTTCTATCCTCGATTGACCGTGGGTTAAGCTGCAATTAATTATTTTAATTGGACTAAACGATGTTTCGCAGATAATTTCTCCAGAGATATCGCTAAGATTTATTGGCGAGTAGCTTGTCCTAAATACCACCGAACCCTCATCGGCGGTAATATCTTGCGCTTCGATAGGAGAGTATGATGTATAAGCCTCCACCGGTCCCTGAATATCGGAGAGGGTGATACCGCCACCCGTATTTTTAAAGATGGCGCTTCCCAACGGAACATTGATATCAGACGCCCGAATTAAGCCATAACGAGTTTCAGCTTTTACACTGCCGGTTATGTCGGCGAGTGTAATCTGAGCAAATGATGTGGCAATCTCGATCGGGCCGGAAATGTCGGAAATATCAAGCTCAGAAAATCCCGATTTTACGCTTACGCCATTGAATGGCCCTCGAACTTCAAGCTTCATAAACTGCAATTGCCCCTCAATTTGCATTTTCTCGGGAAGCTGGACGACAATCTCCAGCGAGACATGGTAATTACTTCCTTCCCACGGGGAGTCGGAGGGCGTCAGGATATTTAGGGTAGTGCGGTCGTCACTGGAGATTATTCTCAGGTCTATAAGATCGAGAAATTGACGCGCCTGCGATGGGCTTTCGGCCTCAGCCCATTTTCTATACGATATCTCGATTTGATTGCCTTCATGAGGGATGATTTTGATGTTGCCGTTGAGGTTGCGGCTGCCGTGAATAACGAAAATAGTTTTGCCTTCGGAAATACTGCTAAGCGTGCCGGATTGCTCCATCGGCTCACCGGCCAGGGCAAATGATATTGCCAGAAGGATTAAAGATATCGTCACTCGAACCATTTTCATAATCGGCTCCAGTTAATATACGATATCTTAGCGCTGCTGTTGCAACTAAAACTTTTCGATACGCTTATTATAAATAGCGGCAATCAGAACCCTGCCTACCTCGGAAAGCGACTCGGGCGAGCACTTATCCGGGGAATCCTCATGAGTGTGCCAGTAGGGATAGTCGAAATCTATGATATCAATGGCCTTTATACCGGCAGAGAGCAGCGGGATATGGTCGTCCGAAACGCCATGCTTGACCGAATCGGCGAAAGCTGAAGAGCCTTCCTCTCTGGCGACAGTCCAGACATAATCGTTGATATCCTTGGCGTAGCGCTCGGA